>CAYSJP010000260.1:0-3388 GCA_964431395.1 uncultured Halobacteriales archaeon | reverse complement strand
GGTCGTATTATTTCGATCTCACGACGAAAGGCTCGGCGAACAACGTCCACATACTTATAGGGATCGTAGAGTAAGGGCGTATGACGGAAGCGTTTCGATCGCTCAATCCTGTTGGTCACCACAAAACAGATAATCCAGTTCCATCTCGGTGAGGGTGAGGAGTCGATCCGCGTTGGGGACCTTGGTGTCGATGCGACGGCGGTTGGCACCCCCCGCGGAACTGAAGCGCCGTTTTAATATCTCATCTCCCGTCGGTCGTCCATGCATGTCGGCGTCAGAAACGCTCGAACGACACGACGGGACCGAGGTGGCGGTCAAGCCGGTGAAGCAACTACCCGGCGGCGGTGCCCGTATCGAGATTGACATCGACGGCGGCGCCACCTGGACGCTCGATGTGACGCATAATGGCAACTACGACGTCGTTACATGCTACGACGAGCACGGCCAACTCGCCGACATCGAGGTCCCGCGGTGGGTCGAAGACGACGTTCTCGTGAGACTCCAATGATGCGTTCACGGACCCGACCACGAGAACTCGCTCTTCCGGGGAGCCACAGTGAGCAAAAGCTACTCGCGCGTCGCAGTCGCCTCGGGAAGTTCTCAGCCCCAACACTGTCGGGGCGTCCTCACTTCGGGACTCGCATACAGTCAGAGTGTATTTACGATCGACAGCCAGCCCGAATGCCAGTCCTCGGACATAGCGCCCCACGGTGGTCGCGGTCTCGTATAACGCGTTCAGGCGTCCTCGACCGGCTCCAACTCGCCCGCATCGAGATCCTCGTCAAGATAAGCTTCACCCTCATCGGTGATATCATAGAGGCCTCTGGAGATCCGCGTCAACAGTCCGTACTCAGCAAGCACCGGACACCGGTTTCGGGCGTGTCCTGCACTGGGGCCACCGAGGTCATCAATAGCGGTCGGCGTCAGGTTGCCGTGCTCTCTGATAAGTTCCAAGATTCTGTTGTCCGAGGGTACCATCCAGTCTGCATCCTGACGCATTTCGTTCGTGGCTTCTGTAGCGAGTGGCATACGAATACTGATTGTGGACAAGTACTGGCTACTAAGTCTTAAATGCTTGTATAACACATGTATACGCTGACGAGTCGTCAGTAAGATACTTTACCACCGCGACTAAATGGAGCAATGACCCGCGCCTTCCGGCCCACTAAGTGCCGGCGCGTTGGAGGCGCGCCGGGCTCGGGTCAGCCTCAGCAGGAGGTTCCGAGCATGACAAACGAGAATCTCGGGGGCAATAAGCCTAAGCCCCTCACGACAAGCGTATCGACCGGTCGTCGCGACGACGACCGAGGTATCACCTCACAGGACCACTCTCGACAAAAGCGCCCGCGCAGCAACGCGAGCGAGCCAACAGGAGGTCGTTCAGCCCCGGCGTCCCGTCCAGTTGAATTGGGTGGGTGCAAGACCCGCGCCGCTGACGACCCGGTGCTGATTACCGACGGTGGTCGCGACCGGGAGTGTCCAGAGTGCGAGACGCTCCTCGTTTACCGCGGGAAGTGTGCAGGCTGTGGATGGGCGGCTGACGAGTCCGAACTTGCGACCGACGGTGGGCACGAACGTGAACGTCACAGCCAGAGTCCCGAAGACCGTCTTCGCGAGGCGGTCAAACAGATCGGCATCGTTCGCGAGCAGATCGCTGACGTTCACGGCCATCCCCACGAAGACGATTCAGCGCTCGCCAGAGCGGAGATACTCATCCGAGGCCTCACGCACAAGCTTGACGAGGCAGACCGGGATCACGACCCTGATCCCGATCTCGACGATGAGGGTCTGATCGCGGATGGCGGCATCGCCCTCGAGCGCCAGCATATCGTTATCCCTGAGGACGGCACCCTGACGGTCGCAATCAACGGCACCAAACACCAGTACGATCTTGACGAGGGCGACGACGTCGTCTTCGAGTGGGAGGAGGGATCGCAATGACGTGTGAGCGCTGTGGCTCCCGGTGTCATGGTCGCTACTGTACGGACTGCTCGCGGATGATCGCTCGCGACGACGTCCACCAGGACACCGCGCCCGAGCCCGACGATCCCCTCCGCTACCGATGTACTTCCTGCGGCGCCGAGTACGAGACGGTCGGCGATGATCCCTGCCCGTCGTGTGGGGCTCGCCGCCGGCGATACCTCCCTCCCGAGAGTCCACATACGAGCTATGGCGTCCCACCAAGCGCGATCGACGTCCTTGATGAGGACCTCTGGCGCGATCCGACGCCGGCGCGGCGTGCCGTCGTTATTCAGGACCTCCGGGGCAACTTCCCGCCCGAGTGGGCGATCGCCCCGAGCGTCGAACAGCCGTTCAAGCCGGCGAGCGACTGTTCCCGAGCGGTCGACGACCTGCACCTGATCACTGACGGCGGGACCGAGTACTTCGGTGGTCCCGAATCGAAATCGGCCAGACAGCTTCGCGTCGCGATCGGCGCCGCGTACGGTCGCGATCTTCGAGAGCGCGTCGATTCGATCGGGAACTCGCCCGCTGCGGTCGCGTTCCGTCGACCACTCCTCGAGGAGATTGCCGCGGACGTCCTCGACGATGTCGCCGTTGACGAGGTGGGCGTTCAGGAGCTACGCACGATGGTCGCCCGGGCGCTCGACCGCGAACCCCCGGCGGGTCACTTCACCTGGCTCCATCTGCGCGATATCTACGAGACCGTCGTCGATCCAGAGCCAGTGGCCGATCCAGAGCAACTGGATATCGAGCAAGAGGAATCACCCGCTCGGACTGAACGAACGATCGCGGGGCCGAGCGACGACGGCTGTCACGACATCAACTGGGGGCGAGAACAATGACGGTCCACCGCGCGACCTGTACGGACTGCCCCTGGTCCATCGAGTACGAGGACCGCCTAGAGGTCAGTGACGAGATGGAGGATCACGGACGGAAGGCACAGCACGACGTCGAGCTGCAGAAAGCGGTCCCGACGGATGACGGTCGCGAGGAGACTCAGTACTACGTTGTTGACGAGGATCGGGCGGCCGACGATCTCGGCGCACCTCCCGAACGTCGAGCCCATGCTCCGAGACACACATTTCCGGAGAGTGATTCCTCATGATCGACATCGACGACATCGACCCCGAGACCTTTGTCGAAGAGAATCGCGAGCGCCTTGTCCAGATCATCCGCCACAGCGACGACCCGTTCGCACGGGCCTGCGCCTGGGCGATGCTCGACAGATACACCCCCGATCGCGAGATCGACGAGCTCCACGAGGAACTCGACAACGTCACGAACAGGAGGGCCGACGCATGACCCAGGAGGAGGACTTACTTCGCGTTCGCGATGATCTCGTCGACATCGGCTTCGAGGTCTTCCGCAAGATCGAGGGCGTCCTCGTAAAAGTCGTCGTCTTCCATCAGGAGATTGACGATCGTCA
>CAYSJP010000259.1:0-3391 GCA_964431395.1 uncultured Halobacteriales archaeon | reverse complement strand
TCGATGTCGATCGAGACCATCGGAGAGATCTGGTCGCCCGAGAGCGCACCGGAGATGTGGTCGGACGTCAACTCCGACTGGCCCGACGAGCCCTTCGACCTGTACGGCGCCGCGACCACCTCGGGCACCTTCGATTACTTCACCGAGCGGGTCGTCGGTGAGGAGGACAGCATCCGGGAGGACTACGAGGGCACGGAGCGCGACGACCAGATCGCACAGGGCGTCTCGTCGAACGTGGCGGCGTTCGGATACCTCCCCTTTGCCTACTACACGAACAATCCCGACAGCGTCAAAGCGCTCGCCGTCAGCGAAGGGGACGGAGAACCGGTCGAACCCAGTCTGGACGCGGCCCAGAGTGGCGAGTACCCGCTCGCCCGCCCGCTTTACTTCTACGTGAACAATAACAAGCTCGCCGACAAGGTCACGCTCCAGGAGTTCTGTAAGTTCTACATCGAGGAGTCCGGCAAGGATTACATCGCCGAGGACATCGGCTACGTGCCGAGCCCCGAGGAAGACGTCCAGAGCAACCTCGACAAGCTCAACAACAACATGTAACTCTCCCGATAGGGACGTGTTCCGAACCGAATTCGTTTTTTGTTCGCCCCTGATGATCTATGACACATAATAAATGAGTCAACAACGCGGTACCGACGCGCCGTCGCTCGAACGCCCGGCGTTCGTCGTTCGAAAGGAGCGATTGTATCGACGCCTGCTGGCCGGTTGTGCCGTCCTGACCATCGCGGTCACGCTGGGAATCGTCCTGGCGCTGTCCGGTGAGGCGCTCACGTTCTTTGGAGAGATCTCGATCGTGACGTTCCTGACCGGGACGGACTGGTCGCCGCTCAGCAATACGCCCTCCTATGGCGTGTTGCCGCTCGTAAGCGGGACACTCATCATCGTGATCGGTTCCGCGGCCGTCGCGTTGCCGGTCGGACTCGGTGCCGCGATCTACCTCAGCGAGTACGCGCACCCTCGCGTTCGCGCCGTGGTGAAGCCGGTGCTCGAGATCCTCGCCGGCATCCCGACCGTCATCTATGGCTACTTCGCGCTCGTGTACCTGACGCCGATACTCGATGGGCCGCTCCCCTTCGAGCAGGTCATCATCCCCTCCTCGTGGGCGTTTTCCCTCCCCCTCATTCCGGATGGCTTACCGCTGCTCCCGGAGTTCACGCTCGTCGTCTCCGAGTTCATTCTGGTCGTTCCGTCGCTGCGGGCGTTCAACGCGCTGTCGGCGAGCGTCGCAGTCGGCGTCATGATCATCCCGATGGTGTCCTCGATCAGCGAGGACGCGCTGAGTGCGGTTCCCGACAGCCTCCGTGAGGCCGGGTACGGCCTCGGCTCGACGAAGTTCGACGTCTCGACGAAGGTCGTGGTGCCGGCGGCCGTCTCGGGAATCGTCTCCTCGTACGTGCTCGCGCTCTCGCGGGCCATCGGCGAGACCATGATCGTGACGATGGCCGCCGGCCAGAGCCCGAAGATGCCCTTCTTCCCGAACATCCTGCAGAACTTCACACAGTCGGTGGAGGCGATGACCGCGGCCATGGTCAAGATCGCGAACGCGGAGTCGCTCGGCCAGACCGTCGCCTTCGAGGGGATGTTCGCCATCGGACTGACGCTGTTCGCGCTCACGCTCACGATGAATCTCCTCGCCGAACTCGTCCGCCGACGGTTCAGGGAGGCGTACTGAGATGGCGACGAAACCCGACATCGCCGAGGGGATCCGGCGGCAAGGACGGTTCACGATCAGTGAGATCAAGGGGAAAGCATTCGAGGCCGTCCTGATCGTGGCGACGCTCGTTGGTCTCGTCGCCCTGCTCGTCCTGTTTGGCTTCATGTTCTTCGACGCGTTCGGCCCACAGGCCGCGTCGGCAGGGTGGTATCTCCTCTTTTTCGGAACTCTGGTCGCCCCCGTGTCGGCGTTCACCCTGTACGGCCGCCGGCGACCGGCGGTTCGCCGGATGAACGCGAGGGCCTATGCCGCGGTGTTCGGCGGACTCGCCTTCAGCCTCGCCTCGTTCGTCGTCTTCGATTCGACCGGGCCGCACGGGGTGTTGCTCTACGCCCTGCTGGCCTGCATCTCGCCGCTCCTCATCGCTGGCTACGCGCGATACGTGGAGCGGTCGATGTTCGTCGGCCCGGCGATGATCGTGTCGGTACTGCTCGCCATCCTCTGGACCGGCGGCTCCGAGGTGCTCGTCTACCCCTTAGTCGAGTTGACCGTCGGGTCGCTCTCGCTCCCGGTCAGTCTCGACATTCTCGTGACCGCCGTCACCGTCGGCGGCCCCACGGTCGCCGTGCTCTGGTACCTCCTCCAGCGCCGTGCGTCCCGACGGGCCTTCGTGACCGTCCCGGTCGTGGCCGTCCTCAGCGGGGTCGGGACGGCCGGGTTCGACAGCGTTCTTCAGCCGTACGTCGACGGCCTCCCGGCATGGCTCGCGTACGCCGGCCTCCTCGGCATACCGGTCGCGGCCGTCGTCGCGCTGTTGGTCACGCGCCGCGAGACGATCAGGCGAGGCCTGGTCGCGGGCGGTGCCGTGATCGGCGGGAACCTGGCGGTCGGCGTCGTTGCGCTCTCTCTCTCCATCGACCCCTCCTTCTGGGTCGTGCTGTTCTCGGGTGCCGTGGTCCCGATCGCGTACGTCGTCGGCGACGCCGTCATCCCGAACCGCGAGGGATGGATCGGCGTTCTCGGCCCGTTCGTGCTCATCGGGGGCGCCCTGCTCGGGGCATTCCTGGAGAACGCCCTCGACATCACCGGCCTCGACACGTGGGTCACCCCGACGATACTCCTCAACGCGTGGAACGGTCTCGATCCGGCTGCGGCGGGTGCGAATCCTTCGATCGTCGGATCCATCATGATCGTCAGCGTCATGGCGCTGATGGCGTTCCCGGTCGGGATCGGCGCGGCGATCTACCTCGAGGAGTACGCACCGGAGACCGGCTGGACGGGACGATTCGCGAACTTCGTCGAGATCAACATCAGCAACCTCGCAG
Organism: uncultured Halobacteriales archaeon; assembly: GCA_964431395.1. GTDB lineage: Archaea > Halobacteriota > Halobacteria > Halobacteriales > Hikarchaeaceae > CAYSJP01. The sequence continues at coordinate 397 of CAYSJP010000259.1, read as the reverse complement.
GGGTCCCCTCGGTCGTGTACGGACTGCTCGGACTCGCCCTGTTCAACAACACGCTAGATCTCGATGCCGGACTCGTCATCTCCGCGGCGGCGACGCTCGGACTGTTGATCCTCCCGATCGTGATCGTCGCTGCACAGGAGGCCATCCGGTCGGTGCCGGACTCACTCCGCGAGGCCTCCTATGGAATGGGGGGGAGCCGGTGGCAGACTCTTCGGAACGTCGTGCTCCCCGAAGCAGTACCGGGCATACTGACCGGCACCATTCTCGCCCTCGGGCGAGCGATCGGGGAGACGGCACCGCTCATCATCATCGCCGTGCCGACCACGACGTTCAGCACCCCGGACGGCCTGTTCTCCAGCGGGGCCGCGCTCCCCTTGCGGATCTTCTCGTCGTCGGC
>CAYSJP010000258.1:0-3430 GCA_964431395.1 uncultured Halobacteriales archaeon | reverse complement strand
GTTCGGACGCAGACACGCCGAGGGGGAGATTTGAACTCCCGAGTCCTTGCGGACAGTTGATCTCGAATCAACCGCCTTGGCCAGGCTAGGCTACCTCGGCCCGCCCGTTCGTATCGGGAGAACCCGTTTAGCGGTTACGGTTCACCCCCGGCGTACGTCGATCAGACGCCGGTCGACCCGGCCCCGTCCGTCCGGCACGATTCCTCGTAGAGGTCCAGCAACTCCTCCAGCAGTATCGCGTCCCGCTCGCCGGGCTCGTAGTGGTGGTCGATGAAGTCCTCCGCGTCCGCGAAGTTTCCCCGGAGGGCGTACTTTCTGACCATGGCCGCCGAGTCGAGAAACGGAAGGCCCGACCCCGCCCCGATGCCGGTCTCGAGGCCGATCGTCCGGGGATCGTCCGGACCGAGCTCGGCCTTCACCGAGTCGTAGTCGACCATGTGGGGCTCGTAGTCCTCGGTGATGCGCTGGAGGACGTACTCGGAGGCGAAGCGGTAGAACTCCGATTTGCTCTCCAGGACGCCGTCATCGACGAGACCCTCGATCTCCTCGACCACGTCCTCGTGAAAGCGGACGGTGTTCTTGACCATACGCGTCTTACGTTCCCCCTCCCGTCTAAAGCTATCGCCGACAGCGGACGCGCGTCGGACGCCGCTACAACAGTCATCATGAACAACGCCCGTGTTACAGCCGACAGTATCAGTTCCGACTGGAGAACGAGTCCGCCCTCCCCGCGGTCCAGGCAGGCTGCCGGCACCCCAAACGGTACCCGACGCAGGCCATACGTTTGCATCGTGCGCGAGTCCACCACGGGAGCGATGCTGGTGTTCGCGGCAGCCGCCGGCTTCGGGACCATCGGGGTGTTCGGCGAGGTCGCGGCGGGGATCGACCTCGAACTGTCGACGCTCCTGCCGGTTCGGTTCGGACTCGCGACCATCGTCGTCGCCGCTCTGGCGGCGGTCCGGGACTGGGCGCTGCCGGCGTCACGGCGTGACTGGAGCGTGACGCTGTCGCTCGGGGTCGTCTACACCGTCATGACGCTGTTTTTCTTCGTCTCGTTGCGCCACCTGACGGCCGGCCTGGCCACGGTCGTCCTGTACACGTATCCGGCGATGGTCGTCGTGCTCTCGGTGGCGTTTCTGGACGAAGCGATCACGACGCGGAAGATGCTCGCGCTGGCGCTGGCGATGGCCGGAGTGGGACTCGTCGTCGGGACCGACACCGCCGGCGCCGGTCCGTTCGGGGTCGCGCTCGCGCTGGGTGCGGCCGCCTGCTACGCCGTTTACACGACGGGGAGTCGCAGGGTCAGCGCGACGCTCGCTCCGCGGGCACTCATGTTCGGTGTACTCGTCGGCACGACCGCGAGCATGGCCGTTTACGGGGTCGTCGACGGCGGTCTCGCCCTCCCCGCGGGTAGCGACGAGTGGGGCGTCGTCCTCGGGATGGTCGTCGTCTCGACGGTCCTACCCCTCGTTCTGTTCTACGAAGGGGTCTCGCGTCTGGAGGCGAGCCGGGTCGGCGTCGTCAGCACCGTCGAACCGGTGGTGACGGTGACCCTCGGGGCGCTCATCCTGGGCGAGCAGGTCACGGTGTTCGTCTTCGCGGGGGGAGCACTGGTTCTCGGCGCCGTCGTCCTCGCCCAGGAGAACCGCAACGAACCCCATGATCGCTCCGGCACGGACCTCGTGTCCGGCTGGATCGACTGGTGACATCCTCCCCGGTAAACGGCGGGGCTTCCCACGAGCGGTGTCCTTGCTGGTTTGGGAACCTCGGGTTTGCATCCCGTCGTGATACGGGGAGTGCCACGCCCCCGACGGCGGTCACCCGAGTTTGGTGACCTGTTCAACTCAAACGGAGTGAGATGGAATCGCACGACAACGCGGCTCCGCTCGGCTCCAAATCGTTCGGTAAGAAAGTCCGCCCTCCCCGATTTGAACTCGGTCAGACGTTCCGGGCGTGCGGCGCTTCGCGCCGTTCCAGGACTGCGACTAACCTGCTCAAATCGGCTCGGTCGGATTCGCGCAGCAAATCCGCCCTCCCCGATTTGAACGGGGGACAAGTCGATCTACAGTCGACTGCTCTACCAGTCTGAGCTAAGGGCGGCCGCGCCCGATAGTAGCCTGCGGTTCGGTATTAAGGATTGTCATTCGCGCCGGAATCGGGTGGTTCGCGGCACGATTCTCCCTGCGAACCCGCACAGTGTGTAACGCGAGGGAGACGAACGTCATACGAACGGGAAAGGTTAAAATAGGAGGCGTGTCATCTCGCACAACGAAGCAGCGATGAGTAAACTCACGTTCCGCGCCGACGACGACCTCGTCGCGCGTGTGGAGGAACTCGACGCCTCGAAGAGCGAGGTGATGCGGGAGGCGCTCCGCGAGTACCTCGGGGAAACGGCCTCCCGGTCGGGGTCCCGAGAGGAAACCCTCGATGGACTCCTCGAACGCCGCGTCGACGAACTCCTCGAGAACCGGCTGGGCGCCCGCAGGGCACCCGCGCGCGACGTGAACGTCAACGTCACCGTCGACGGTGCTACGAGTGGTGCGAAAGCGTCCGACGCCGCGCCCGCCGCCACGTCCGACCCGTCACCCGATCCGTCGTCGTCGTCTGACGCCCGATCCGACCAGCCCTCGGGGAACGCCCGTGATCGATCGCAGTGTGGCCAGTGCGGCGAACCGGTCGACGGCGACCACGTCTACTGCCCGAACTGCGGCGAGAAGCGCTCACGGCGCGTGTTCTGTGAGTGTGGCGACGAGCTCAGAACCGACTGGTCGTTCTGTCCCGGGTGTGGCCGGCGAACCCCCGCAGCCGACGTTCTCGACAATCCGTAATACGTCGTGTGACAATCGGCCCCAAGTTTTTTATAATAGGGGGCTATTTGTACGAAGTACGTAAGACGTATTGTCTTACACACGGCGCACGGTTGGGACACACCGCGGTTGGTATCCCCCGGTCGCCGCGTAAGACACGGGGCGACGGCGACCGAGGCCCCGATGACGCGTCTTACACGAACACGGGGAGAGACAAAACATGGAGCGAGTGACACTCCGCATTCCGAAACAGCAGATCGAAGAGGTAGAGCGCATGGTAGAAACCGGCGAGTTCCCGAACCGCAGCGAGGCGATCAGGTCCGCGGTGCGGGAGATGGTGAACGAACGCGACGACGGGCGGGACCGTTCGGACCGATCCTGGGCGAAGGTGTAAACATGCAGGACATAGTGAAGGACGCCCTGGAGAACGAGGAACAGGAACGGTCCCGGCAGGCCGACGAGGGCGAGGCCTTCGGCGATCCGCGGATCGTGATCGTCGGCTGTGGCGGCGCCGGCAACAACACGGTCAACCGGCTGTACAACATCGGGGTTTCGGGTGCGGACACGGTCGCCCTGAACACCGACAAGCAACACCTGGAGATGATCGAGGCCGACACGAAGAT
>CAYSJP010000257.1:0-3432 GCA_964431395.1 uncultured Halobacteriales archaeon | reverse complement strand
GACGTCCTCGGGCGGCTCGATCTGGCCGTAGTGGATGTTGAACCCGTGGGCGAACATCAGCGTGTCGCCGGGATCGAGCTCGGGTTCGACCGCCTCGTAGGCCGCGGGCTGGACGTTGTCCGGGATCAGGAGGATAGTCACGTCCGCCCCGCTCGCCGCCTCGGCGGGGGTCGCGACCGACAGTCCCTCCGCGGTGGCGGCCTCCCTGGAGGACGATCCCTCCCGGAGGCCGACCGTCACGTCGACGCCCGACTCGTGGAGGTTGAGCGCGTGGGCGTGGCCCTGGCTGCCGTAGCCGATCACGGCCACGGACTCGTCGTCGATGTGTGCGCGATCCACGTCGTCGCCGTAGTACACCGGTGTCGTGAACTCCTCAGATTCCGTCATGGCTGTTTCCTGGTTCGTCTACCGCCGTCGAGCCTTTTTTGCGTGCCGTTTTCTCCGTGTCGCGTGCCGTCTCCTTGGCGCCGCGCTCGAGCGCGACCGTGCCGGCGCGCGCGACCTCGCGGACGCCGAAGCGCTCGAACGTCGAAAGGGCCGCCTCCATCTTCTGCTTGCTGCCCGTGAGTTCGATCGTCACCGTTCCACCCGTCGAGTCGACGACGTCGGCGTCGTACATCTCCGCCACAGCGAGCACCTCGTCGGGCTCGTCGCCCTCGACTTTCACCAGGGCGATCTCCCGCTGGATCGCGTCGCCGTCGAGTTCGGTCACCGAGATGACGGGAACGAGCTTCTGTAGCTGCTTCGTGACCTGGTCGATCCCCGGCTCGGACTCCTCGACGACGAGCGTGATCCGGGCGTAGTCGTCGTTCTGGGTGGCGCCGACGGTCAACTCCTCGATGTTGAACTGTCGGCGGGCGAAGAGTCCTGAGACCTTCGCGAGCACGCCGGGCTCGTGTTCGACGAGCGCGGAGACGACCGCCCGCCTCGTTTCGGGCTCCGCCTCCACCTCCGGATCGATGCGAAAGCCCTGGTCGTTGCGCCGTCCCTCCGGATGGGGCCGGTCGTAGGGGCCGGGCCCCTGGAGTCCTCGACTCATCGGGATCAGAGCTCCTCCAGGTGTTCGTCCTTCAGCGCAAAGCGCCCGTTGTCACCGCCGCTGGGAACCATCGGGTACACGTTCGCCGACGGGTCGATGTGGACGTCGACCACCGAGGGACCGTCGTAATCGAGCGCCGCCTCGACCGTGTCGGCGACGTCGTCGTACTCCTCGATGCGAAAGCCACGGGCGCCGAAGGCCTCCGCGAGCATGTCGAACTCGGGCACCCAGGGGTACTCCGAGGCCATCCGGCGCTCCTCGTAGAAGGCGTCCTGCCACTGCCGGACCATCCCGACCGCGGCGTTGTTGAGGACGAACACGCTGATGTCCATGTCCTCCCGAACGGCCACCGAAAGGCCCTGCTGGGTCATCAGAAAGGAGCCGTCGCCGTCGAAACAGACGACCGACTGGTCGTCGTCCGCGGCGACCCGGGCGCCGATCGCGGAGGGCAGGCCGTACCCCATCGTTCCCAGGCCGTGTGAGGACACCCACGTCCGGGGTTCGGTGAACGTCCAGTACTGGGAGGCCCACATCTGGTGTTGGCCGACGCCGGTGGTGACGACGGTGTCGTCGTCGGTGGCCTCGTCGACGGCCTCGACGACGAACTCCGGCTTGATCGGCTCGTCGTCGGGAGTGGTGTACTCCATCGGGTACTGGTCCTGCCAGGCGAGACACTGCTCGCACCACTCTTCGGCGTCCGGCGACCGGGGCATCGCCGCGTACACCTGATCGAGCACGGTCGCGGCGTCGCCGATCAGGGGGTAGTCGGCGTAGACGTTCTTCGAGACCTCCGCGGGGTCGATGTCGACGTGTGCGACCTCCGCCTCCGGTGCGAACGTCTCGATGTTGCCCGTCAGGCGGTCGTCGAAGCGGGTGCCGATCGCGAACAGGAAGTCCGTGTGGGTGATCGCCATGTTGGCGTAGCCGGTTCCGTGCATGCCGGCCCACTCCAGACAGAGGTCGTGATCCTCGGGCATCGCGCCGATTCCCGGCATGGTCGTCACGACGGGGATCTCGTGGTCGTACGCGAACCCGCGGAGTTCCTCGACGGCGTCGCCCTTGATGACGCCGCCGCCCGCGAGGATGAGCGGCCTGTCGGCGTTCGCGATGGCGTCGGCGGCCTCCCGGACGGTTTCGGCGTCGGCCTCCTCGGGGACGGCGAAGCTGTCGGGCGTCTCCGCCTCGCCGGGTTCGTTGTCGGTCTCGTTTTGGGTGACGTCCTTGGGCAGGTCGACGAGGGTCGGGCCCTGCCGACCCTCCCGCGCGAGAGCGAGTGCCGTACCGACCGTATCGCCGATGGTGTCGGCGTGGTCGGCGAAGTAGTTCTGCTTCGTCACCGGGGTGGTGACGCCGGTGGTGTCGGTCTCCTGGAAGGCGTCGTTGCCGACCATGTCGGTCGCGACCTGGCCGGTCAGCGCGATCATCGGGTCCGAATCCATGTCGGCGTCCGCGAGCCCGGTCACGAGGTTGGTCGCGCCCGGCCCCGAGGTTGCCATGCACGCCCCCGGCGTTCCGGTGACGATCCCGTAGGCGTCGGCGGCGTGAGCCGCGCCCTGTTCGTGGGCCATCGTGATGTGGGTGATCTCCTCGGAGTCGTACAGGGCGTCGTAGACGGGCATTATGGCCCCGCCCTGCACGCCGAAGACGTGCTCGACCCCCGCGTTCTCCAGGGCTCTGATGACCGCGTCGGCCCCCGTGGCCACCGGCGACTCCTCGGCGCGCCGGTCCGCCTCCGCGGCGTGGCCGTCGTCCCGTTTGGCCGTGTGCTCGTCTGTCTGTTCCTCGTCGGTCCGTTCGTCAACGGCGTGTGCTGGTTCGCTCATGTGTGTGGCTGTTCTGACTGGTGGTCGGAAGACGGTGCAAACCGGAAAACGAGGGTGTGGCTATCGTGGGGCATTACGCCCCTACGAGTACCGCGACGGCCACGCCGCTCACGAACCGCGTGCGGGGACCGTGAGCGGGCTGGAACATCCGTGTGGGAACTGTACGCTACCCGGCGTGTAAAACCTTTGCTCATTCGTCCCGGGGGCGTGCCGGCGGGCCGGTGGGGGGCGGACGGGACCCCGATCGACCCCCGATCGGGGGACGTCATCGCGCGCGGACCTCCTCCGCCTCGCGGGTGAGCCCCTCCGACTCGGCGAACTCGATCAGTTTCGCCTTCGTCACCTGGTTCTTTTCGGCGCCGTACTCCTTGACGCGGCGGGTAACCTGGCGTACCTCGTCGTCGGTCGGCTCGAAGCCGGACTCCTCCAGGTGCTTTCGCACGTTGTGGGTGCCGGTGTGCTTGCCCAGCACGAACTCCCGGGAGGCACCGACCATCTCGGGGGTCATGACCCCGGGTTCGAACGTGTCGGCGTTCTCGATCACGCCGGCAGCGTGGATGCCGCTCTCGT
>CAYSJP010000256.1:0-3446 GCA_964431395.1 uncultured Halobacteriales archaeon | reverse complement strand
TCCGCATCGGTACCGGTGTCAGTGTCGGTCCCATCGCCGTCGCCCCCACATCCGGCGAGGCCGATGATTCCCGCTGCACCGATGGTCTTGACAAAGTCGCGTCGTCGCTGCTCGTGCACCATTCCACCGTGCCGTTATTCGTTAGATTATTATAAAACCACCCCCTACTCAAACGGTTGGTCACAAATATTTCGTGATTCGGGAGATAACGGGGTGGGGGTAGCCCGGTCACGCCGTCGTCGGTCCGCGCCGGAGACTGTTATCCGGTCACCGCCTCCGTCCGATACCGTGCCGGGCGGCCCAAAGACATCTTACTCTCCGCGACGAGAACCCGGTATGCACGAGCGGGCGGCCGAGTTCAGGCGACGGGCACTGGCCGAGCACGGTCTCGACATCGACGTCCGGGAGTTCACCGATGGAACCGCGACCGCCGCCGACGCTGCGGAGGCGATCGGCTGTGATCTCGGGGCGATCGCGAGTTCGATCGCGCTGGTTGCCGACGAACTCCTCGTCGTCGTCACCAGCGGCGCGAACCGCGTCGACCCGGGAAAGCTCGCGACGCTACGGGACGTCCAGGAGGTACGGATGGCCGACCCTGACGAGATCGGGACGACGCTGGGATGGTCGATCGGTGGCGTGCCGCCGTTCTGTCACGACACCGACGTTCCGGTGTATCTCGACGAGACGCTCACCACGTACGACACTGTCTGGGCCGCCGCCGGGACGCCGGAAGCGGTGTTTCCGATCGCCCCCGAGCGAATCGTCGGGTGTGCTGACGCGACCATCACCGACGTCGCCGGCTGATACTGACCCGTGTGGGCAATCACCGTATCGACCGCCCCGGGCGGTCGGAGCGGTAACACGCTACGCGAGTCATCATGAGACGGGTCACCGGGGCGCCACACGACGGTTCCGAGGGGATCGGTGGCCACCATTTTATGATTGTAACTCGATAGCAGGGGTATGGCAGAGAGTGAGTCCGTTTCAGTGGGGGACTCGGCTATCGTGTCCGTACGCGAGCGGGGGTTCGAAATCGTCTTGACGGTGGTTGCCGTCGGGTTCGTTCTGGATCTGGTCCGAAAGCTAATAGCTGGTGGCGTGCAAGCATCGACCGTCGCGACCTTTCTGTGGCAGGGCTTCGTCTTCGGGATGGCCATCGGGCTGGCCGGCATTGGACTGGCGATGACGTACAGCATCCTCCAGTTTGCCAACTTCGCACACGGTGATGTGATCACCGCAGGCGGGTTCGCTGGCTGGATCGGGGCGTTCATCGTTGCCGGGGCTGGCGAGGTCGCTCTCGACGTGCTCGTGCTCGTCGGTGAACCGGCGAGCATCTCCTCGGATCTCGCGATTAGCGTCACCAACACGCCGGTTGCTGTCCTGGTCGGATTTCTCGTCGCGGTCGTCGCGACGCCGGTCCTCAACCTGGTACTCGACCGGATCGTCTTCCGCCCGATGCGTGATCAGAGAGGGGTCGCATTGCTTATCGCGAGCGTCGGCGTCGCGCTGGCGCTTCGCCATCTCATCCAGTTTTTCTTCCAGCCGTCTACCCCGCCCGTCACCTACGGCGGCGGGATCCGATCCGTGAGCGTCCCGGTCGGCGCGGGATCGGTCGTCATCAGCGCCCACCAGGTGACCCTCGTCGTCGTCTCGATACTGCTTATGATCGGCATCCACGTTCTCCTACAACGCACGAAACTCGGGACGGCGATGCGGGCGATGGCTGACAACAAGGACCTCGCCCGGGTGTCGGGGATTCCGACCGAACGGGTGGTGTTGTACACGTGGGTGATCGGCGGCGGGTTGACCGGCGCGGCCGGCTTTCTGCTCGCACTCGAACAGGGCTTTCTCTCCCTGACGCTCGGGTGGGATCTTCTCTTGCTCATCTTCGCGGCGGTGATTCTCGGCGGCATCGGCTCCGTCTACGGCGCCATCGCGGGTGGCCTCGTCATCGGGATCGTCAGTCAGATGTCGCTGATCTGGCTCCCGGCCGAGTTCACCCAGGTCGCCGCGTTCGTCATCATGATCGCGGTGTTGCTGGTCCGGCCATCGGGCCTGTTCGGGGGGGTGAGTTCCGTATGAGCGGCGAATCGACCGTCGGGACGCTCGATCGGGGCCGGGCGTGGGTGGCCGAAAGCGACGCACGCCTCCTGTTAGTCGTGTCGGTGGGCCTGTACGCGCTGTTTACCGGTTTCTCGGTTCTGCTCGGCCTCGATCTCAACGGCACCGTCAGCACCCTCGAGCGTATCACCTTTTTTTCGTCGGTGTACGCGATGCTCGTGCTCGCCCTGAACCTCCAGTGGGGGTACGCCGGGCTGTTCAACATCGGCGTCGCCGGGTTCATGGCCATCGGCGTGTACACGATGGCGGTGTTGAGCCGCGGCGTCGCGGAGTCGCCGCCGGGACTCGGCCTGCCGCTCCCGGTCGGCATCCTCGGAGGGATGATCGCCGCCGGGGTGTTCGGCGCGCTCGTCGCGCTGCCGGCACTCCGTCTGCGTGCGGACTACCTGGCCATCGTCACGCTCGCGTTCGCGGAGATCATCCGGACCCTGGCCCTCTCGCGAGCGCTCGATGGGTTCTCCGTGGCCGGGGTCGAACTCGGGCTCGGCGGGCGGACGGGGATGAGCGCCCCGCCGGATCCGGTCCGACAGCTCCTGTATGCGGAGCCCGATAATCTGGTGTCGCCCCCCTCCGCGATGGGTGAGTGGTACTTCTCGACCGCGGCGTCGGTCGGCATCGAAGATACCGTCGCCGGGTCACTGCTGTATGCGATCCTGTTGGTCGCCGCCGTCGCGGTGTTTTACCTGTTGCTCGTGCGGATCGCGAAATCGCCGTTCGGGCGTGTTCTCAAGGCGATCCGCGAGGACGAGGTCGTCGCGGGCGCGCTCGGCAAGGACGTCCGCCGGTTCAAAATCCAGGCGTTCGCGCTCGGGGCCGCACTCATGGGACTGGGTGCGATGCTGTGGTTCCTGAAACGCGGCGGCGTCGCACCATCCAACTTCGAACCGGAGCAGACGTTTTTCATCTTCGTGGCGCTCATCATCGGCGGCTCCGGCTCGGATACCGGGAGCGTCATCGGGGGCGTCGTCTTCGCCACCCTCCTGTTCGAGGGCCCGTTTTTCGTCAGGCGGATCGTCAACCAGCGCATGGACGTCGGCACCCCGCCCGAGACCATCTTCGAGGCTTTCAGGAGCACCGACCAGCTGTTCGCGTACGTTTTTGCGGACGTCAACCTCTCCGCGCTCCGGGTGGTGTTGCTCGGGGTCGTTCTGACGTATCTGATACAACGGCGTCCCCGGGGACTGCTTGGCGACCGCAAGGAGATCGCCTCGAGCATCGACCTCGAGGAGCGTCCCGGGGGGGGTGACGACCCGTGACCGCCACGGCCGGCCCGGTCGAAGCGGCCGACAGGGACGGGGAGGCCCGTGAGGAGACGACCGATCCTC
>CAYSJP010000255.1:0-3448 GCA_964431395.1 uncultured Halobacteriales archaeon | reverse complement strand
TCGACGAACCGACGCACCTATCCTGGCGTCGATCCAACCGGAGATGTGAACCGCGAGGGACTGGCGTACGGACTGTTGTTTGCGGGCCCGCCCGCGATAGGCATGACCGGCTTCAGCGTCATGGCGACGGGCGGTGGCCTCATCAACCCCCTCGCTGCTCTAGTCGGTGCCGCGACGTTCGGGATCATATTCACGTTCGTGTACGTCGCCGCGGCCCGCGGAGAGGCCGACGAGAGCCGATCGCCCGGGACGATCTGACGCGGATCGTCGTCGTCTCTCACTAGACCGTTTCCTCGATCGGGACCGCGAACCCGGCGTCGATCGTGAGCCACTCCGTCGTGGCGTGGTCGGGTTCGGCAGGGTGGATCGTCACCGCCTCGGGATCCTCCGGGTCGTCGTACGTCGCCTCCAGCCCGAAGGACGGCGGGACGTCGAGGTGGACGTCGTCGTCACCGCCGGACGCGCTCGCGCTCATCCGTCTCCCCTCCCGTCGCTTCCCGCCTCACCGTGCGTCGACGCGACGTGCTCGCGTGACGTTGCGATCCTCTCGAACCGGCGCGGACAGCGTGGACACTTGATCATGGCCATGTGACTCACCTACTACTATCTAATAACGTCTAGTAACTTATACTCCCGCGAACGTTCGGCTCAGGCGCTTACCTCGTGGTGAGTTGCACTCGGTCCTGGCGACCCCGGCGAGCCGATCGGATGGTCCCCTGCAACGGACACGGAAGGTTTATAATGTACGACCCTGTAAGATTCGATAGACGATGCGTGACAGTTCGACCACGTTCGCGGGCACGCTCCTTCTTCCCGTAGGCCGGGCTTTCTAAGCCCACTACACCGCCCGGCCCATCCATCGGCCACGTTTTCGACCGTTGCACCGCCCCCTTACCACCCACCGATCCGCACACGACCCACCCATGAACCCATCAGACTGCTACGACGCCTTCGCAAAGACGTTCAACTACCCGATCGACCGCGACGAGATCATCGAGAGTGCCGGCGACACCGACATCCGGGCGCCGACGGGATCGCCTGACTCGATCGCCACCGTCCTCGAGCGCACGGAGACGCGGACGTTCCGGTCGCCCCGCGAACTCCACGAGGCGATCCTCGGGAACCTCGGCGAGCAGTACATCGGCCGGAAGGGCTACGACGACCGGGGGACGAGCTTCGACCGCACCCCCGAAGAGACGATCTGATCGGCCGTCCGGCGTTTTGCCCCGTCCTCGAATAGCCAGCGACGGCGCCGGGAATTATTTTTATCTCCGGTTCGTCACCCCGGGTAGTGTTGGGTATCGGGGCGACGGCACACGTCGTTTTGCTCGCCGCTTCGGCGCTCGTGACGGCGGCGCTCGGGAGACACGCGTGGCAGCGCCGCGACGACCCGGGCGCCCGGCCGTTCGCCCTGATGATGGCCGCGGCGACCGTCTGGAGCGGCTGTTACGCCGTCGCGCTGACCCGGACCGGCGGGGCGCGGCTGGTCTGGGAGCAGGCCCAGTGGTTCGGCATCGCCACCGTCCCCGTCTTCTTCTTCCTGTTCGCCGTGACGTACACCGGTCGCGACGGGTTCGCCACCCGGCGGTCCAGGGCGGCACTCGCGGTCGTCCCCGCCGTGACGATCCTGCTGGTCTGGACGAACCCCGCACACGGCCTCATCTGGCAGGACCAGATGTTCGAACGGGCCGGCGGGATCACGCTCGCCGAACAGTGGTTCGGCGCCTGGTACTGGGTGAACCTCGCCTTCGCCTACGGGCTGGTAATGGCCGGATCGGTCGCGCTACTGCGGCTGATCGTCGCCTCGGAGTACCTCTACACCGACCAGGCGGCGCTGCTCGCGATCGGCGTCGTCACCCCGCTCCTGGCCAACGGCGCCTCCGTGCTGGGCCTCGTTCCGGCAGACATGGCCGGGATCGATCTCACGCCGTACGCCTTCACGGTGACCGGCGTCGCATTCGGCAACGCTCTGTTCCGGTACCGGCTGTTCGAGTTGCTCCCCGCGACCCGGAAACTGGGGCACCAGGCCGCGCTGGCCGGCCTCGACGACGGCCTCCTCATCGTCGACACCGACCGCACCCTCATCTACGTGAACCCCGCCGCCGGCGACATCCTCGAGTGTGACCCCGGCGACGCGCTCGGCGACCCGGTCGACCGGTTCATCGACCCCGGGGCGATCGACCTCGACGCGACCGACCGGCTGGTCGAACTCACCCGTGATGGCCGGACCTACGAGGTCGAAACCGCGCCCGTAACCGATCGTCGCGACCGTCCGGTGGGGCACACGCTCCTCCTGTACGACGTGACCGGGCGCAAGCGCCGCGAGCGGGAGCTGCGCGCACAGCGCGACCGGCTCCGGCGTCTCGAGCGCATCAACACCGTCATCCGGGAGGTGAACGAGGCGCTGATCGGCGCCACCACCGTCGAGGAAGCCGAGCGGGCCGTCACGGAGACGCTCGTCGACTCCGGAGCTTACGGGGCCGCGTGGCTGAGCACCTCGGCCGGCGACGGGTCGGCGGTGGGGATGACGGCCGACGACGACGGGGCGCGGTCCGTGTCCGAGGACGCGCTCCCGGAGGCGATCGACCCCCCCGACGTGGCCGAGGAGCGACCCTCGGGCGCGGTCCGCCCGGACGGGGGCGACTGGGCGACCGTCGCAGTCGTCCACGGCCGGACCGCTTACGGCGCCCTCGCGCTGCGGTCCGGCCGGGAGACGGGGTTTACCCGGCGCGAACTCGCGGTGCTGGACGAGCTCGGAGAAACCGTGGGTCACGCGTTCAACGCCATCGAGCGCGCCCGGCTGTCGATCACCGACACCCACGTCGAACTCAAGATCGAGTCGACGGATTCGGACGCCCTCCTGACCACGGTCGCGGCCGAGACGGACGCCGAATGGACCCTCGATGGGCTCGTCCCCGCCGAGCAAGGGCGGCTCATCCTGTATCTGTCCACGACGGCGGCTGTCGGGGCACCCTCGATCGAGGATCACCCCGGCGTCACGGACGCACGCCGACTCGGCTCCGACGGCGCCGCCACCCTGAAGGTAACCGCCGTCGGGGGCAGCCTCGTTCACCCGTTCGTCGAGGCCGGCGCAAACGTCCGGACTGCGACCGCCGACGGCGACGGCTGCCGGCTCGTGGCCGAGGTTGCGTCGAACACGAGCGTCCGGACGGTGCTAAGACGCGTGAGTGAGTCGTTTCCCGACACCGAACTGCTGGCGAAACGCGAGGTCGATCCGACATCCGGGGGCGCCCTCCCGGACGAGGTCGACATGACCGACCGACAGAAGGAGGCCCTCGAGGCAGCTCACCGGGCCGGTTACTTCGAGTGGCCCCGGGAGTCCAGCGCCGAGGAGGTCGCCGAATCGCTCGACATCGCCTCCGCGACGCTACACGGCCACCTCCGGAAGGCCGAGAGCCAGCTCGTGGACACGTTCTTCACCGACTGA
>CAYSJP010000254.1:0-3472 GCA_964431395.1 uncultured Halobacteriales archaeon | reverse complement strand
CCCGCCAACGCCGCCGTCTCGACGCTGCCGCCCTGTCACTACACCTTCGTGTTCAACGCCCAGGACGGCCGGCTGAACGTCCACCTCACCCAGCGCTCCGGCGACGTCGCCCTCGGGGTCCCGTTCAACGTCGCGGCCTACTCGCTTCTGGCCCACGCCGTCGCCGGGCGGACGGAGTTGGAGGTGGGCTCGTTCGGCCACACCGTCGTGGACGCCCACGTCTACTGCGGGCAGGGCGCCCGCGGAGAGTGGTACGCCGATAGCCTCGACGCCCTGCAGTCCCGTCTCGCCGGCGTCGACGACCCCGGGGGGTACCGTGAGGTGCGCGAGTGGCTGGAAGCGACCGCACCCCCTGAGGCCGAGGACGAAGCGGGCCACGACCACGTGCCCGGCCTCCTCGAACAGCTCTCCCGGGAGCCGACGGAGCGACCGCGCATCGAGGTCGCCGACAAACCCCTCGACGAACTCACCGACGACGACATCCAACTCCGGGGCTACGATGCCGCGCCCGGCATCGAGTTCGCGGTCGCGGAATGATGGGGGGTATGAGCTAATCATGGAGATCACGCTCGTCGCCGCGGTCGCCGCGAACGGCGTCATCGGCGCCGACGGCGGGATGCCGTGGCACTACCCGGCCGATCTGCGATATTTCAAGGAGACGACGATGGGCCACCCCGTCATCCTGGGACGGCGAACCTTCGAGAGCATCGTCGACCGGATCGGCGGCCCGCTCCCCGGGCGCACGAGCGTCGTCCTCACGACGCGGGGCATCGATCCCGCGATCACCGACCTCGACTGGGCGGACGCCGACCCCGAGGAGGTCGATCTCGATCCCGACGGCGACGTCGTCGTCGTCGCGTCGGTCGCGTCGGCGGTCGCGGCGGCCGAGGAGACGGGGGCGGACGTCGCGTACGTGATCGGCGGGGCCTCCGTGTACGAGCAGTTCCTCCCCCGGGCCGATCGGCTCGTCCTCACCGAGATCGACGAGTCCTACGAGGGCGACACGTACTTTCCGGCGTACGACGAGGCGGCCTGGACCGAAATCGGGCGCGAGGAGCGCTCCGAACTGGCGTTCGTGACCTACGAGCGCGTCGAGACCGGGTGATACGACACCCATCCTGAGGGACTGCTCGCCGGGAGCCGACGATTTAAATATTGCCGTGCCTAACGGTAACGTGGAGTGACATAATGGCAACCGGAACGGTCGAGTTCTTCCACGATCGGAAGGGCTACGGGTTCATCGAAACCGAGGACGCGGACGACGACGTGTTCTTCCACATGGAGGACGTCGGCGGTCCCGACCTCGAGGAGGGGCAGGAAGTCGAGTTCGAGATCGAGCAGGCCGATCAGGGACCGCGGGCGGTCGATCTGCAGCGTCTCTGAACGCGGTCGAAAGGGCTGTCGCAGGCTCGGACCGGGGTCGCCCCCGACGGGCGGCCACCGGCGACCAGCCACCGTCAAATCCGTCCTGGCGGATCCGACTCACGCCGCGAGGAGACGAATCGCCGTTCCTCGCCGGTTAGATCGGGTCGCTCGCCGAACGCCTCGATCCCCGTCCGGTAGGCGTCCGGGTCCCGGTCGGAGGGGCGCTCGAGCACGAGTTCCGCCAGTCCGGTCCGCTCGCCGGCGTAACCGAACCCCGCCTTGTAGGCCGCCTCGTAGGCGAAGGGGTTGTTGACGGCGATCCTGACGCGGGAGAACGCGCCGGGGTGGCCGCCCCCGGACAGCATCCGCGCGCCGAGGCGATCGAGCAGCGCGGCGCCGATCCCGTCGCCCCGCCCGTCCTCCCGGACCGTGACGTACCTGACCCACACGACGTCCGCGTCCGTCCGGTCGCGGTTGAACGCGGCCGCGCCGACGATCGACCCGCGCTCGCGGGCCAGCGCCTTTCCCGTGTTCGTCATGACGAACTTGCCGGCGTAGGCGAACGCCTCGTGGTCGAGGCGAAGCGAGGGGCCCCCATCGGCGTCCCCGAGCACGACCACGTCCATGGCGGCTCTCGGCGCGGCGGTGACAAGAACGTGTCCGTCTCGCCGGGGCCCGACGCGCAGGCGATCGCCCGCACGAGCCCGAACGGGAGCTTTTTGCCGGCCACGTTCCTTCGTACGGGTATGCCCGTCGGGCCCGCCCGCCACGCACCCGGTCGCAGACGGGACGTCAGCGCCGGGGCCCGGGCGCAGCCCGTGGTACCATGAGTGACGGACTTCCAGACGCCGCCGACACCTCCTCCTCGGGCGTCGTCGCCGCGATCCGGGTCGATCTCGGCCGGCTGTACGGCGTCTGGATGTCCATCCCGTTCCCCCGACAGCGCGAGAGCCACTCCGTGCTGGGGAAGTGGCAGCCGTCGACGACGTTCGGGACGGTCAAGTACCGCGCCTGGGGGGCGATCGGCGCCGTCGTCGTCGCGGTGCTGTACCCCTTCGCGTTGCTCGGGTTCGCGACGCGGTTTTACGCGCGCCGGATCGACCGGACGGCCACGAGCATCGGGCTCGTCGGCGTCGTTCTCGCCTCGATCATCGTCTGGGGGCTGTTGACCGCCGTCGCGCAGGTGCGGTTCACCTTCGCGGGGTTCGTCGCCGTCGCCGCCGCGGGCGTCGTCGCGACGGTGTCGGCCGTCCTCTCTCGCGTGTTCACCCGCAGGGGGCGGCTCGTGAGTGTCCTCGTCGGGTACCCCTTCGCCGTGACCGCGCTCTTTCTCCCGCCCGTCGTGGCGGCCATGTTCTCGCCGACATTCGCCGAGGTGGTGTTACCGGGAAGCTACAGCCTCGCGTGGTGGATCCTCGACAACCTGCTTTTCGTCCTCGGCCTGAACACCCTCATTCGCGACACGTTCACCCTGCAGGGAGTGTGGTACGTCGCGATGTGGTTCGTCCTCGCGGTCCCGGTCGGCTGGTTCGTCGGCGGTCTCCTCGCCCTCGCGGACATCGTCAGGCCGGCCGACGAGGCGGAGCGATCCCGCCAGGTGTAGCGCCGGCGACCGCCTCAGCCTCATGATGACTCGAGATCCGACTGCCAGCGCTCGATCCTGGAGAGCAGTTCGGCGGGCGTGATCCCGGCCGGATCGAGGTCGCGGATCTCCGACAGAACGTCCGCCTCGGAGGGGTCGAGCCGTTCGGCCCCGTCGTCACCCTCGGTGGAGTCCGACGCGACCTCCCCGCCGTCGGCGGTTCGCATCTCCCCGGATCCGACGTCGAACACGACCTGCTGGGGCTCGCCGTGCGCGGCGCCGCCCCGGGCCTCGATCGCCTTCTCCTTGCGCAACCGGTCGAGTACTTCACGGGAGCGGTCCACCACCGGCCCGGGGACCCCCGCGAGGTCGGCGACGTGGATGCCGTACGAGCGGTCCGTGGGCCCCTCCCTGATCGTCCGGAGAAAGGTCACGTCGCCGTCGTGCTCGCCAACGTCGTCGGATGGCTCCCCGTTCCCATCGCCGGCCGACCCCCCCTCGGCGACCGCGACGTGGACGTTCTCG
>CAYSJP010000253.1:0-3473 GCA_964431395.1 uncultured Halobacteriales archaeon | reverse complement strand
CGGAACGACTCCTCGCTGATCGATCCGTACCCGCTGGAGAACACCATGTCGTACTCCTCGGAGACGGTCTCGACCGTCTCGGCGACGTCGATCCCCCGGGTGTTCTCGACGCAGGTCACCGTCCGGGACTCGTAGCCCTCCTCGGGGTAGAGGTCGAAGTGTTCGCGGGCCCACCCGCGGGCGTACTCGGCCATCTCGCGGTGGCGCTCGTCCCGGGCGCGGTGGCCCTCTTCGAGCATGTGTTTCATCTGCTTTCGGTACGCGAGCATCAGCGGGATCGCCGGCGTCGAGTGGGTCTGGCCCTTGCGGTCGTAGTAGTCCAGGCAGCGCTGGAAGCCGCCGTACCACGAGGCGGAGTCCTTGGCGAGTTCGCGCTCGTAGGCCGCCTCGGAGACGGTACACACCGCGAGTCCCGGCGGCATCGCGAACGCCTTCTGGGTGGAGGTGAAGATGCAGTCGACGTTGTGCCCCTCGATGTCGATGAAGTCCCCGCCGAGACACGAGATCGCGTCGACGACGAAGTACGTGTCCGGATACTCGCCGAGCAGGTCGCCCACCCCCTCGACTGGGTTGCGGACGCCGGTCGAGGTCTCGTTCATCACCATGCCGACGGCGTCGTAGCCCTCGTCGCTGGCTTCGAGTGCGTCGCGGATGTCGTCGGGTTTGACAGCGTGGCCCCACTCGTATTCGATCCGGTCGATGTCCTTTCCGAGGCGCTCGGCGACGTTCGCCTGGCGCTCGCTGAACGCGCCCGAGGTCGGCACGAGCATGTCGTCCTCGACGAGATTGAGCGTCGTCGCCTCCCAGAACTCCGTGCCCGACGCGGTGAGGACGATCACGTCCTGGTCGGTGTCCAGGAACTCCCTCGTGTCCTCGACGATCGTGGTGTACAGGTCGGTCATCCGGTCCATCCGGTGGCCGAACGTGGGCTGGGCCATCGCGTCGATGACCTCCTCGCGGACCTCCGTCGGGCCGGGGAGGTACAGCGTCTTGTCGGCGTAGTCGCCGGTGTACTCGCGTCTCTCGGTCATACCCGACGGATCACGCGGACAGGTGATAAGCGCGGTGAAACGGGGCGCCCATCCGTAGGTGACCCACTCGATTCAGCATCTTTCGAGGGTGAGTCTTCGGCATCATGTGAGCCCGTGGCGCGCGGTTGTCCTGGTCCCGGAACCGGGGAGCACGAGAACTGTTGGAGCAGAGAACAACACTTATGACTTCGTCCCTCATAGCAGCACCCGTGGACGGGGACGCGGTCAAACTGCTCTCCGTGACGAGGGACTTCGGCTCGCGGTACGCCGAGGTCACCGCGTGGTCGGCCCCCGAATCGGATCGATACCCCGAAGGAGTCAAATACGCGATGCAGTACGGCAACGCGGCCGGCGAGACGATCGTTCGGTACGATAACTTCCCGGACCACCCGGATGCGACCGACCATCACAAACACACGCCGGATGGCGACGTCGAACCGGTGGAGTTCGAGGGGCTGCGACCGCTGTTCGAGCGGTTCAAACACGAGGTGAAAGAACATGGAGACGGCTGGTAACGACGAGACGGGAGACCGAACCCTGCATGTACGCTTCCGCCAGGGCGACGAGGCGTCCGTGGAGGAGGCACTCGAGACGATCGACGACGGCGAGCAACCGGACCCCCACTTCGAGGTCGTGTACCACGATCCCGAAGACGTTCACCGCCTCACGCGGCCGAAAAACCTGGAGTTGCTCCGGACGATCGTCCAGTTCGATCCCGGGAGTATCCGCGAAACGGCACGCCTCGTCGACCGTGACGTCCGTCAGGTGCACCGGAACCTCACCGAGTTGGCGGACCTCCACCTGATCGATCTGGTCGAGGACGGGCAAGCGAAGCGTCCTCGCGTCTGGTACGACGCAATCGACGTCGACCTCCCGCTCGTGACGCCCGACGTCTCCGGGGACGAGCTAACAGCCTAACGAGGACGATACCGACGGACGAACCACACGGATTCAATGACGGACACCCTCAAGAACAACCCCTACGCCGAGGACCCCGACACGGCGTTCGCCCCGATCGACGACCTCGACCGGTCGGCCGCCGAGCAGCAGGCGGCGCGACTGCGGGAGGCGATCCGGTACCACGACCGCCGGTATTACGTCGAAGACGACCCCGTCATCGCCGACTCCGCCTACGACGCGCTCTTTTCGCGCCTGCTCGATCTGGAGGCGGCGTTCGACCTCGACCGGGTGGACAGCCCGACCCGGCGCGTCGGCGGTGAGCCACGCGACGAGCTCGGGGAGGTCGAGCACGTCGTACCCATGCTGTCGATCGACTCCGGGCGCGAGGCCGAGGACGTCCGGGCGTTCGACGACCGGGTCCGGCGGGCGCTGGCCGGCGTCGGGAGTGGCGGGGACGACCCGGCCGGAGACGCCGGGTACGTCTGTGAGCCGAAGTTCGACGGGCTCTCGATCGAGGTGGTGTACGAGGGAGGTCTGCTGGAGCGAGCCGCCACACGGGGCGACGGGACGGTCGGCGAGGACGTCACCGGAAACGCCCGGACGATCGGCGCGATTCCCGAACGCCTCGACGCGAGCGCGCCCGACTTCCTCGCGGTCCGGGGGGAGGTGTACATCCCGCGGGACGCCTTCCAGGAACTCAACCGCGAGCGCATCGAGGCCGACGAGGACCCCTTCGCCAACCCCCGCAACGCCGCCGCGGGGAGTCTGCGACAGCTCGACCCCTCGGTGACCGCCGACCGCCCGCTGTCCTGTTTCTTCTACGACGTCCTCCTCGCGGGCCCGGACCGGGAGTCGGCCGGTCGGGGGCTCGCGACCCACCGCGAGGAGTACGACCGTCTCCCGGAGTGGGGGCTGCGCGTCACCGACCGGATCGCGGTCGTCGACGACGTCGCGGACGCGATCGCGTACCGGGACCGCCTGCTCGCGGACCGGGAGGGGCTGAACTACGAGATCGACGGCGCGGTGCTGAAGGTGAACGATCGGGCGGCCTGTGTGGAGCTCGGGGCGACCAGCCGGGCCTACCGGTGGGCCTTCGCCTACAAGTTCCCGCCCCGCCGGGAGGAGACCGTCCTCCGTGACGTGGTGGTGCAGGTCGGCCGAACCGGCCGGCTCACGCCGGTCGCCCTGCTGGATCCCGTCGAGGTGGGGGGTGTAACCGTCTCGCGGGCGAGCCTCCACAATCCCGCGATCATCGAGGAGCTGGGCGTCGACGTCGGCGACCGGGTTCGGGTGCGCCGGGCGGGTGACGTGATCCCGGAGGTCGCGGAGGTCGTGGAGGCGGAGAGCGAGGGATCCTTCGATTTTCCCGACTCGTGTCCGGTCTGTGGGAGCGTGGTCGACCGGGAGGGCCCGGTGGCGTTCTGTACCGGCGGTCTCTCCTGTCCGGCACAGCGCGAGCGACGCATCGCACACTTCGCGAGCGACGGCGGCCTCGACATCGACGGCCTGGGCCGCGAGCGGATCGCCCAGCTGATCGACGCC
>CAYSJP010000252.1:0-3476 GCA_964431395.1 uncultured Halobacteriales archaeon | reverse complement strand
GGGCCGGTGTGGACGCGGACGTCGCCGAAGTCCCGGCCGAACCGCGGCTCGAAGAAGGCCCGCACGTCACCCGGTAACGGCCGACCCCGACCGCGGGCCGCAGCGAGTTCGTCTGCCACCGCGACCCCGGCGCCGGCGGCGGTCGACCTCTCGGCCTTCCGCTGGAGTTCGGCCTCACGCTCCGGACGGGTCAGGGGTTTCCCCGCGGCCAGCCGCGTTCCCGGAGCGGACATCCGCATCACCGCGTCCGCCGCGGCGTCGGCCTCGCGCTCGTACCGGCCGTCGGGGTCGCTCACCGTGAGTCCCGGATCGCCGCCCTTGCGAGACGCTCGCCCCGTTTCGGCGGCACTACCTCCGCTGTCAGCCCGTGTCTCGCTGCGCTGGAGTTCGGCCTCACACTCCGGGCAGTCCAGCGGCTTGCCGGCGCTCGCCCGCGCCCGGCAGCGGGGGCACATGCGCTGGAGGTCGCCGTCCGGGTTCGCGTCGGCGTCCGGGCGAACCGCCCGACCGTCGCCTCCTGCGAGCTGCTGGACCGTCCGGTTACCGACCCGGCGCTGTACCTCCGTCGTTTCCTGGTCCCGGAGGGGAGCGCGGTCACCGGTCCGGGAGGCTGCCCGCCCGCCGCGCCGTCCAACGCTCCTCCGTTCGTCGGACTCCGTCGTGGACTCGCTGGTTCGCATCATCGTTGCACCGCGTCGCGGTACGCACCGAAATCATCGGGGGTGACTAGCCGGCCCGTCTTTTCGAGTTCCCGGCGGAGTGCACACACCAGGTGCGCCATGCCGACGGGCTCGTCGTCCTCGGCGGCCAGGAACGCCGCGGTCAGGGCGGCGTTCTTGATGCTCCCGCCCGCGAGGTCGAAGTCGGCGAGAAACTCCACGTCGAGGTCCCCCGTCGGCGTCTCGGCCGGGAAGACCGAGCGCCAGATGCGCTCGCGGGCGTCGCGGTCGGGCATCGGGAACTCCACGCTCAGGTTGATCCGCCGGAGGAACGCCCCGTCGATGTTCTCCTCGAGGTTGCTGGCGAGGATCACCGTCCCGTCGTGGTCCTCCATCCGCTGGAGCAGGTAGCTCACCTCCACGTTCGCGTACCGGTCCTGGGAGTCGCTGACCTCGGAGCGCTCGCCGAAGAGGGCGTCGGCCTCGTCGAAAAAGAGGATCGCGTTGCTCCCCTCCGCCTCGTCGAACACCGCCTTGAGGTTCTCCTCGGTCTCGCCGACGTACTTGCTCACGACGCTCGCGAGGTCGAGACGGTAGAGATCGAGTCCCGCCTCGCCCGCGACGATCTCCGCGGCCATCGTCTTCCCGGTTCCCGAGGGCCCCGTGAACAGCACGTTCAGGCCGTTCCCCAGGGAGTACTTCCCGGCGAACCCCCAGTCCGAGTAGACCTGGCCCTGGTGTTTGACGTGAGCGGCGACCTCCCGGAGGTGCGCCATCGTATCCGGGGGAAGCACGATGTCCGACCAGGTGTAGCCGGTCTCCACCGCCGTCGCCAGCGATCCGAGCCGTTCCCGCGACTGGCTGCGACACGCCGCGTACACCGCACCCGCCGAGAGCCCCTCGCCGTCGGCGATCGTCCGCGCGGTCGCGACCGCATCCTCGATCTGGCCCCCCGTGAGCGCGAACTTCGACGCGAGGTCCGCCGGCTCGACCCCGTCGGGCAGCCCCCCGACCGCCTCCCAGAGCTCCACCCGCCGATCGTAGGCCGGGGTATCGAACGCCAGCGTCGAGAACGCCCACCCGTCGATGCGGGCGCTGACGCGAGGGGAGACCGCCCGTTCGCCCGAGAGAAACACCGGGCCGTCGAAGGTCCGCAGGCCGTCGGCGACCGCGGTGACCACGTCGTCGAGACCCGGGCGGTGTCGGTCGGGATCGTCGTCGCCGGGCGGCGGAGCGAGGGCCGTGAGGTGGATCGCCGCGTCCCGCAGCCGGGCTTCCCGCACGAGCAACCCCAGGGGCGAGGCGCCGGACGTCGGCTCCCGCTGCTCGGAGCGACACCCGGGCGCGTCGGCGAGTCCCAGCGCGTCGGCGTCCCCCCGGACGATGTCGACGCCGCGATCGGCGCAGATGGTCTCGATCGCGGCCGTCTTCCGCGATCCGGGCGGGCCGTGAGCGTAGACGAGCCGGTGCTCGTCGGCGGCCGGCGTCGCCAGGTGGGACAGCCGGTCGCGCCGTGTCGCGTCGACCACCGGCGCGTCCACCCCTCGATCCGGATCGACGACGGTGGCGATCCCCTCGAGGGGGGCTGCAACGTCGTCCCCCCCCAGCAGGTGCTCCACCACGCGGTCGTCGACTGCGACGGTGCGGGAGGGAAGCGGGGCGTCGCGGTCGCTCGAGAGGCGGACGAGCCCCCCGCGGACGAGCGGCGACCGCCGCGAGAACGCGTCCCGGCCGTCCAGCCGGTCGACCGTCGTACTGCAGAGGACCCGGAGGAGCAACTCCACCGTCGGGCGGGTCCGCGTGACGTCGTCCTGGAGATAGGCGTACACCTTCTCGTACTTCCGTTCGAGTTCCGGAGCGATCGCGAGGAGGAGCGCGTCGCGGTGGCGGGCGTCGAGGCCGAAGCGGCGGGCGAGTTCGACGAGGCGGAGTTCGGTGTCCGTGCCAGCCGTCGCCCGTTCCCGTTCCCGGATCTCCCGGGAGACGGACTCCAGATGCGCCCGGAGCGTATCGGTCCGGTCGGTGCGTGGCGGGCCCCCGGCGCGCAGCTGGCCGCCGTCGCCGATGACGGTGTCGGAGATGTCGAGTAGCCGATCGATCTCCTCGTCGGCGATGTACAGGCCGTTGAACTCGCCGCTGCCGCCGTCCGCCCACCACTCCTCGAGGTGGAGCCGGAGCATCACGTCGAGCCGTCGCAGTTCATCACGCAGGTGGGCGGTGCTGTCCTCGTAGGGGGCTCCGCTCATCCCCCGCCGACCTCCATCGTGGAGACCCCCCGGTGGGCGAGCTCCAGGGTCTCGACGGCGACCGCTCCCTGGTCCGCCTGGAGGTCGGGGGCGGAGTACCCGACCGGGTACGCCCCCTCACACTGCCAGCCCCACCTCGGGAGTCCCTGCGCGTCGAGCAGGAACACGAACACGTTCTTCCGTTCGATGCGCCCGGCCGCGACGCTCTCCATCCAGTCGATCAGTTCGCGGGAGTCGGTCAACCCCTTCCGTAGTTCGAGGTGTGAGTACGACGTCCGGTCCGGTTTCTCGTGTGTGAAGCCGTTGCGACCGCCCTCCTCGTACTCCACGGTCCCGACCTCGACGTCCAGGCCGCTCACCTCCGAGAAGCCGGCCACGACGATCCCCTCGATCTCGACGTAGAACCGGAAGTCGAGGAACGGATCGACCCGGACGCCGGGAGGCATCAGCTCCGTCCCTCGTTGATCCGTTCGTTGATCCTGCTGATCTCCTCACACCACCGCCGGCGCTCCCAGTGGGGCATCTCCAGGATCTCCTCGTGGTCCCAGTTGAAGTGGTAGGCGATGAACGC
>CAYSJP010000251.1:0-3493 GCA_964431395.1 uncultured Halobacteriales archaeon | reverse complement strand
GGAGGATGTCAGGGAGCGGATGAACGAACCGCGAGCGAGGCGAGCGGTGAGTGAATCCTCCATATCCATCAACTCGACTGTAGGAATCTCCGTAGTTGACAGGATCGAACGGCGCGTTCGCGGAACGGTCACCGACGCTCCCGGAGTTCCGCGAGCAGCGCTTCCGGATCCACGTCCGCTGCCGCCAGCAGAACGAGCAGATGGTACACGACGTCCGCGCTCTCGTGGGCAATCTCACCCTCCTCACCGTTCTTCACCGCGAGGATCAGTTCGGTGGTCTCCTCGCCGAACTTCTCCAGAACGGCGTCCTCCCCTTTCTCGTGGCCCAGAAGCGAGGCGGTGTAGGAGTCCTCGGGCATTCGCTCCTTGCGGTCCTCGATGACCGCGAACAGTTCGGCCAGGATCGCGTCGGCGTCCGCCGCGCCGTTTTGGGACCCTCTCTCCCGAGTCATACGGCGTCCGGCCCTCCCGACCCCGGGACCAGTTCGACCACCTCGCGGATGTCGTCGAGATCCTCGAACTCCTCGCGCGACGTCCGCCCCTCCTCGAAGACGCTCTCGGCAACCTCGATAGTGGCGTTCGTGCGCGCCGCGAGCGCGAGCGAATCGCTCGGCCGGGCGTCGACGACCGCCGAGGAGCCCATCGCCGTCGCGAGGTGGACGTCCGCGATGTAAGTGCCGTCCTCGAGGTCGGAGACGACGACACGCTTGACGCGGCCGCCGAGCTCCTCGATCGTATCGAGCAGGAGGTCGTGGGTGAGCGGGCGGCCGATCCCTTCGGCGTCGAGACCCCGGGCGATGCTGACCGCCTCGTCGAACCCGATGAAGATGGGGAGCAGGTCGTCGGACCCCTGTTCGGCCCCGTCGCCGTGGCCGATGAGTACCACTGGAACCGGACCGTCGGGGGTCCCGGCGACCCTGACCGCGTCGATGGTGGCGTTCATGGATACACTCGGGGAAGCGGCTATGAAAACCCTGCGCTCGGCAGGTCATTATCAGACGCCGGAGCGTCTGATCTCGATCTCGCGGGGGGTGACGTCGGACACCTCGCCGCTGATCGGCGCGTGGTGGGCGACGCTGAAGCCCTCGCCCTCCGGGACCGGGTCGGCAAGGACCTGCCCGCGGGAGACGGTCTCGCGGAACTGTACGCCCGGCTCCGAGGCTGCGATGAGATCGTCGTACGTCTCGTTCGTGACGATCGGAACGTGGACCCGGTCGGGATCGATCCGGGTAGGCTCGACGTCGGGATCCGACAGCGACCACTCCAGCGGATCGAGAACGTCGATCCGACCGTTTCCGTAGGTGTTGTCGGCCACGTGGTCCCGGCCGAGCAGCATGAGACAGTTGGTCCGCTTGCGGACGCCGTACCGGTCGGCGGGTCGCTGCACCGCGAAACACCACCCGGGGCCGCCCTCGACCAGCCTCCGGTCGGCTGCCAGCGAGTCGGGGTCGACCCCGGCCGCCGAGAACAGTGCCGCCGCCGACGTGCCGACCGGTGCCTCGAACATCCGGTTTGGAACCCGGCGCCCATCCGAGAGGTAGCCGTCGACGTGGACGAACGTGTGCAAGACCGGCTCCTCGTGGGCGAGCGCTCGCCAGATGTTGTACATCGTCTCGGTGTTCTGGACGATCCAGCCGTAGTCGATCGGCAGATCCTTGCCGAGGATGGTTCCGGTGGTGCGTTGCAACAGGACGTTCTCCATCCCGCACTCGTAGGTGTTCTCGGTGTACGCGAACGTCACGCCCGAGGCCGCGTCCGGATCGAGCGGGAGCTCCTCGGGCGCGCGAACGCTCCCGTCGGTAGCCGCCTCGAGTGGACGGAGCCACGGGTCCCGGTTCTTTCGTTTGGCGCCGATCACGACCGCGTCGAGCGCCGTGTCGAGCAGGAAGTCAAAGAGGGTCGCGAGCTCCTCGGCGTACTCCCGGCCGATCCACTTGTCGACGTAACAGTTCGGTTCGCTCTCCTGGTGGTTCACGAGCAGGTAGTCGACGTCGCCGATCGACCGCCACTTGACGTACGTCGGGAACCCGCCGCCACCGGCGCCCGACAGGCCGGCCCGCCGCAGCGCCGGCCCGATCTCGTCGAGTGCGGGAAACTGATCACGCGTTTCGTTCATCGACCCCTCGTACTCGCCCTATCGTGTTAGTTTCCACGATCTGCGACGTGTGCGGATCGAGGCCGGCTCGAACCACACGATTCTCGTGACTCGACTGACGGCGACGCGCGGTCACTCCGCGGTCGCCGGCGGCCCGAAGAATGCGAGGTCGTGCAGGCGGCTGTCGGCGGTGAGTTCAGGGTGGAACGCCGTCCCGAGGACGGGGCCGTCCCGGACCGCGACCGGGCGGCCGTCGTGGCTCGCGAGCACCTCGACGTCCCGGCCGACCGCGTCGATGACCGGCGCGCGGATGAACACGGCGTGGAACGGTTCCCCGAGCCCCGCGATACCGAGCTCGGTCTCGAAGCTGTCTGCCTGCCGGCCGAAGGCGTTGCGCTCGACGGTCACGTCGATCAGGTCGAGTTCGTCCACGCGGTCGTCCTGGGCGTCCCGTGCGGCCACGATCAGCCCGGCGCAGGTCGCGAGCAACGGCTTGCCGGCCTCGACGTGGGCGGCTATCTCGGGCGCGATCCCCTCCCGGGAAAGCAGTCTCGAGATGGTGGTCGACTCGCCGCCGGGCATCGAGAGGAGGTCGCACTCGGGGACGATCCCGGACTCGCGGATCCGGTGGATCTCGACCGACTCGCCGTGTTCGGCCGCGGCGCGCTCGATCGCCCCGGCGTGCTCGGAGACGTCGCCCTGGACGCCGATCACCCCGGCCGTGAGACTCATACGATCGATTGGAACCGCGCAGCGAAAAAAGCCCCGCTACCCGGCGGTGATCGAGAGCAGCTGCATCGCGACGCCAAAGAGGATGCCGAAGGCCATCACCGTCTTCGGGTCGATGTTGATCGCGTTGCGGTCCTCCGCATCGAAGTAACGAACGAGTCCCGCACTCGACATCAGGCCGCTACTGCCCGATCCACTCATACACGTTCTTACGGCGCCGAACGTCTAAAACCTTCCTCATGTAGGTCCCGGCCACGCGTCCGACCGCCACCCCGGGTCAACGTGCCCATCACGCATACCGGCAAGACGCGAGTCGTAGGAAATCCTTATTCGCGGGGGGATGCAACTGTGGGGTACGATGACCGTTAGGCTCAAAGACTTCTACGCCGACTGGTGTGGCCCGTGCAAGACCCAGGACCCGATCCTGGAGGAGATGGAGGAGGACTGGGACGAGGGGGTCACCTTCGAGAAGATCGACGTCGACGAGAACCAGGACGTCGCGAACGAGTACCAGGTCCGCTCGATCCCCACGATCGTCGTCGAGAACGACGACGGCGTCGTCGAGCGGTTCGTCGGGGTCACCCAGCGCGAGGACCTCGAGAACGCACTCGAGGAAGCCGGCGCCTGATGATGGCGTGACGGCGCGTGCCCGCGCCGGTGATCGCGCCC
>CAYSJP010000250.1:0-3494 GCA_964431395.1 uncultured Halobacteriales archaeon | reverse complement strand
TCTCCCGGACGGCGATCAGCGGCCGCCTGCGTCGTGGCTCCGCGAACCTGATCGAAGCGGTCATCCTCGACACCGAGCGCGAGTAGGACCCCGATCCGCCGATCCTCCCACGGGTGGCCGGCGCCGGACGGCAACCCCCCTCGAACGCTCGGCCCGTCCTGCCGCCGACGACACCCCCCAGCGCCGAGCGCCCCACCGCGGACGCCCGCCGGGGCGCGTGTCGTGACCGGTGTCGTCGCCGCTACCCGAACGGATCGATATCTTCCAGCCGGGACCGGACGCGCGCGAGCGCCCTGGAGGCCTCGTCGCGTCCGACGGCACCGGTGATTACGGCCTTTCCGCTCTCGAACAACAGGGTGACCACGTCCGTGTCCTCGAACCGGTAGACGAGGCCGGAGAACTGTTCGGGTTCGTATTCGACGTTTTCCAGGCCGAGCCCGACCGCGATCGCGCTCAAGTCCAACCGTTCGCCGAGTCGGACGCTGCTGACCACGTTCCGGATGGTCGGCGTCGCGTCGTCGGGGACGTCGATTCCGAGAGCGTCCAGTTTTCCGAGGAGGTCAGTGAGAGCGATCCGGGCGCCTGCTTCGCTCCGCGTTCCCGTGATCACGATCGCCCCCGTCCGGAAGATCAGCATGCTCGCCTCCGTTCTCCTGGGTCTGTAGACCAGCCGGGGAGACCGGTCACGGTCGTAATCAGCTCCCGGCAGATCGAACGCCAACCGCTTGGGGTCGAGCTCCTGATCGACCTCGGCCGTGGCCACGATGCTCTCGACACGTATCGGGTTCTGTAGCGTTGTCATCCCCCTTCCCGCGGGCTCTCGCCGCGTCGACCATAGATACCAGTCAGTTCAAAAAATACTTTTGTGACCGTGCGACCGGCACAATAGATCAGTGTGATATCAGGTTGAGGGATCGGCGGTCCGGCTCTTTGGCCGGCCGTGATGCCCGATCGGAGCGCGATACCACGCTGCTGTACGTTCGTGGTGGTGTTCGCCGGGTGGAATCACCTCCGGGCCATCCCGAATGGCGTCGGTATCCCCACCGCCCCGTCAATTTATCCGGCTTACCGGTGTAGCGAGTCGCATGAAGCGCATCATCGACACCGACGACGCGGCTGCGGCGGTCGGCGCCTACAGCCAGGCAACGACGGACGGCGACATCCTCGTCACGGCCGGACAGCTCCCGCTCACGGCTGACGGGGAACTGCTCGAGGAGGCGTCCGTCGGCGACCAGACCCGGCAGTGTCTCAGAAACGTCGGGGCGATCC
Organism: uncultured Halobacteriales archaeon; assembly: GCA_964431395.1. GTDB lineage: Archaea > Halobacteriota > Halobacteria > Halobacteriales > Hikarchaeaceae > CAYSJP01. The sequence continues at coordinate 2,225 of CAYSJP010000250.1, read as the reverse complement.
TCGAATCGGAGGGGCTCTCGTTCGGGGACGTTCTCAAGACGACGGTGTTCCTCGACGACATCGAGGATTTCGACAGTTTCAACGACGCGTACAGCGCGTTCTTCGAGGACGATCCGCCGGCACGGAGCGCGGTCGGCGTCGAGGCGGTCCCGAAGGGCGCGGCCGTCGAGATCGAAGCGATCGCGACGACCGGCGGGGACGGCAGGTAGTTCACCCACGCCATCGCGTCCCCGCTGGAGCCCCCCTACCGTTCCACGTCCGACGTGTCGCGTGTCTCCTCGCGGAGGTACTCGACGACGGCTTCCGGGTCCGCATCGATCCCGCCGCCCTGTGCGAGAATCGGACGTCCACCGCCGCCGCCGCCGAACTCGTCGGTCACGCGCGTCACGACCTCGGCGGCGTCCGTATCGCCGTCGGTCCCGACGACGAGGAAGGTCGAACCGTCCTCGCCGGCGAGCGCGATGACGTCGGCGGCGTCCCCCGCGAGGCCGGCGATGCGGTCCGACACCGCGTTCGGCCCCACCGCCTCGACGGTCCCGACGAGCCACTCCGTGCCGTCGGTCGTGTACGTCTCGTTCCGGAGCGCGCTCAGCCGGGCGTCCAGGAGCCTGTCACCCAGCTCGTCGAGTTCGTCACGCAGGGACTCCGTTTCCGTCCGGAGGCGTTCGGCCTGCTGTGGGAGGTCGTCGACGTTCGTGTCGAGGGCCTTCGCGGCCCGGATCGCGCTCCGTCCATCCGCCACGATCCGCCGGATCGCCGCCGGTCCGACCGCGAACTCGACGCGGACGAGGTCGGCGCCCGGATTCGAGACGTCGAGAACCGCGACCGGCCCGATCTCCGTCGTGTTCCGCACGTGTGTCCCCCCGCAGGCGGCGACGTCCCAGTCCTCGATCTCGACGATCCGGACGGCGTCTGACGGGTCGGGTTCGTCGCCGAGGTTGAACACGATCCCGTCGTCGGCCTCGGCCGTCCCGGCGTCCGTCTCGTACCACTCGACGGTCCTGCCCTCCCAGACGACCTCGTTGGCCATCCGCTGTACCGTGAGCGGATTCACCGCCCCCACGTCCGAGGAGGTGGCGAAGTCCAGGCGGATCCGCTCCTCGCCGATGTCGAACCCGCCGTAACCGTGGTCGGCGAGGAGTTCCCGTCCCGCACCGTACACGACGTGGCTCGCAGTGTGGGCGCGCATGGCGTACGTGCGGAACTCCTCGTCGACGTGCCCGGCGACCGTCTCGCCCGCCTCGAAGGTGGGTTCCGTTTCGAGGGTGTGTACGGTCACCCCGTCTCGCTTCCGTACGTCGGTCACCGCGACGTCGCCGATCGTTCCCGTGTCGGCCGGCTGTCCGCCGCCCTCCGCGTAGAAGTAGGTCCGATCGAGGGTGACCTCGCGGCCGTCGACCGACGCCACGGTCGCGTCGAAGGTCGTGACGTACGGGTTCGCCGCCGCGAGGTTGACCGGGCTGTCGGCCGCCATGGTCACTCCGGCGCGGCGCCGGTTGGCGGGACGGGGTCCGGCGCGGCGCCGTCGAACGGGCCCTCGGACCACCGCGTGAGGGGTTCGTGGTCGGACGTGTGATTCGATGCAGTCATCGGAATTTCACACACCGGCGTAACCGGCCGGTACACATAAATCGGTCCGATACTTAGACCCGGTAGCGTTCTTCACCGGCAGACGGTGTCGTCACCGCGAGAAATCATCTCGAGGTCGAAGCGGCCTCGACTATTCCTCTATGCTTCCCGACACGTAGTGGTTCGCCCGCGCCTGATGCGCGTTCCTACCCCCGCATCATCACTGAACGCCCCGTTTTGCGCTAATTTAATGAGAACGAGTTCAGTTAGTACTACCGAGCATGAGGGGAGCGCCAGCGTCCGTACGGCTCACGAGCGAGAGATCGAGCAGTGGTACCACAACGAAACGCGGTGGTCGGCGATGAGTGACGACGACCTTCCATCGAGTACGGGGACGGTCGTGATCGGCGCCGGGATCGTCGGGAACAGCCTCGCCTATCACCTCACTCGGTACGGGCGGGACGACATCGTCCTCCTGGACAAGGGACCCCTGCCCGATCCGGGTGGGTCGACGGGGCACGCGTCGAACTTCCTGATGCCCGTCGAGCACTCGAAGGAGATGACCCACCTCACCCGGGACAGCATAGAGCAGTACAAGGACATGGACACGTTCGCGAACAGCGGCGGGATCGAGGTGGCCCGGACGGACGAGCGCA
>CAYSJP010000249.1:0-3523 GCA_964431395.1 uncultured Halobacteriales archaeon | reverse complement strand
GGGCGGTGTGCATGAAGTGGTTGCCGCCGATCCCGTAGCCGTCGCCGTCACCGCCGGCGGCGATCACTTCGAGGTCGGGATTGGCGACTTTCGCCGCCCGCGCCACGGGCAGGGAGCGCCCGTGGATGGTGTGGAAACCGTAGGACTCGAAGTAGCTGTTGAGCTTGCCCGAGCAGCCGATGCCCGTACACAGCAGTACCTCGTCCGGATTCCGTCCGACCTCCGGCATGGCCTGCTTCAGCGCCTTGAGGACGCCGAAGTCGCCACAGCCCGGACACCACGTCGCCTGGGGTTCGATGCCTGGCGTGAACTCGTCCGCTTCGAGTTCACGCTCGTCGCCGATCGCGTTGAATGCACTCATTGTCAGTCACCTGCCGCCGGATCCATGCGGGTGTTGAACTCCGCCTGTGTTTCGATGCCGCCCTCGAGCCGCGTCTCGAAGCCGTCGACGATCTCCGCGGGCTCGAAGGGGTTACCGTCGTACTTGAGAAGGCTGTACATCTTGTCGCCGTAGCGCCCGAGGGTCCTCTGGACGTGTCCCCGGAACTGGCCCGAAGCGTTCATCTCCACCACGAGCGCCTCGTCGACGCTCTCCAGGAACTCCGTCACCTCCTTTTCGGGGAACGGCACCATCTCCGACACGGAGATGGACTTCACGCGCGGATCGTCCTCGTTGAGGCGGTCGACCGCCTCCTCGACGGTACCCTGCTGGCTACCCCACGTGAGGATGCCGTAGGTGGCCTCGTCCGGGCCGTGCTGGTGGTTGTTCGTCCCCTCGCGGGCGTTCAGATCCTCGCGGATGGAGTCGAGCTTCGACATCCGGCGCTCGAGCTGGAACACGCGGTTGTCGGGGTCCTCGCTGATGTGGCCCGCCTCGTTGTGCTCGTTGCCGGTCGCGAGGTAGCGCCCGCCCTTCTGACCCGGGATCGACCGCCCGGGAACGTCCGTCTCGGCGTCGTAGCGGTAGCGCTTGAACTTGCCCGAGGGGTGGTGGGGCGCCTCCGCGATGTCCGCCTCGGTGAGAGTCCCCGGCTGCTCGGGGTTGGGCTCGCGGTCGAAGACGCTCCGGTCGACGTTCCGGAACTCGCCGCCGACCTTCTGGTCGTACAGGAGGATCACGGGGACGTTGTACCCGTAGGCGAGTTCGAACGCGAGCCGGGACTGCTCGTAGGCCTCCACCTGGTTGCTCGGCGCGAGAACGACCCGCGTGGAGTCGCCCTGGCTGGTGTACAGGACGAACTCGAGGTCGCCCTGTTCGGGCTTGGTGGGCATCCCCGTCGAGGGGCCGGCGCGCTGGGCCTCGATGAGGACGAGCGGTTCCTCGACCATCTCCGCCAGACCGAGCGGTTCGCTCATCAGCGCGAACCCGCCGCCGGAGGAGCCGGACATCGACTTCACGCCGGCGTGGGAGGCGCCGATCGCGAGCGCCGCGGCGGCGATCTCGTCCTCGACCTGCTCGGAGATGCCGCCGACTTCCGGCAGGAGGTTCGACATGATGCTGAACGCGTCGGTCCAGGGGGTCATCGGGTAGCCCGCGATGAACCGACACCCCTCGTCGATCGCGCCGTAGGCGATCGCCTGGCTGCCGTTGATGAGCACCTGCTCCTCGTCGTGCTCGCTCTCCGGAAGCGAGACGTCCGGGGCGTCGGCGTCGTACTCCTCGGTGACGATCCCGATCGCCTCGTCGATCACCGCGAAGTTCTGCTCGACGACCTCGTCGCCCTTCTTCTTGAGGTTCTCACGGATGAGATCCTTGATCGGCTGGACGTCCATCCCGATTATCTCACACGTCGCCGCGATGCCGGCGGCGTTGCGCATGACCTCGCGGCCGTGTTCGCGAGCGATGCTGCGCAGGTCCATCGGGTACACGTGCCAGTCGTTCTCCTCGACCCGTTCGTCGAAGTCCGCCGGGATGTCCTCGTCGTCGATCAGCCCGCTGTCGTAGATGATGACCCCGCCATCGCGGAGATCATCGAGGTTCTCGGTCAGCGGTTTCAGTTCCTCGTTGCCGTAGTAGGCGTTCTCGCCCTGCTGGCTCCGCCCGAAGGAGTCACCCAGCGCGAGCAGGAAGTTGTAACCGTCGCCCCGCGACGTTACCTCCTCGCTGGATGCCCGAATCTCCGTGTACGTGTGGCCGCCACGTATCCGCGATGGATAGTGGCGGTGTGTGAACACGTCGAGTCCCGACCGCATCAGCGCCGTCGCGAACGCCTGGCTGTTGCTGTCGATCCCGTCACCGGACCCGCCAGCGATCCGCCAGATGAGTTCGTCTCCTGTCATGGGAAATAGTGGCCGTGTGGGCCAACTACGAGGACATTCACCGCGAGGCAACTAATTCTTTGCTATCAGTTAACACGGGTTTTTGATGAGGGACCGTGTGAGACCGTGATAGATCGGCTACTCCGGATCGGCTTCCGCGGGCGAGGGGTCCGCCACGGACGTCGGTCCCTCGGCGTCGGGGGGCACCCGCTCCTCGGCCTCCGCGGAGTGCTCGCGCCTGGCGACGACGCCGACGTTGTTCGCGACGGTCTCGGTGAGTGTCTTGAACGCGTCGCCGACCGTCGAGTCCGACAGGACCGCCGGCCCGCCCTCCGTCGCCCCGATCCGGACGGAGGGATCGAGGGGGATCTTCCCCAGAAAGGGCATCTCCACGTCGGCGGCAAACGCCTCGCCGCCGCCGGATCCGAAGATGTCGTGTTCGCCGCCACAGTCCGGACACCGGAACGTGCTCATGTTCTCGACGATCCCCAGAACCGGCGTGTCGTGGCGGCCGAACATCCGCAGGCCCTTGCGGGCGTCGTCGATCGCGACCTCCTGGGGGGTGGTGACGATCACCGACCCCGAGAGCGGGACGGTCTGCAACAGGGTGAGCTGTGTGTCGCCCGTTCCGGGAGGGAGGTCGACCACCATGTAATCGAGCGTCCCCCACTCGACGTCCTCGATGAGCTGGGTGAGCACCTTGTGGACCATCGGTCCCCGCCAGATCACGGGATCGTCCTTGCCGACGAGAAAGTCCATGCTCATGAGCCGTACCCCGAACTGCTCGGGCGGGATGATGGTCTCCTCGCGGGTGGCGTTGGGGTGGTCCTCGGCGTCGACCATCCGGGGCACGTTCGGGCCGTACACGTCGGCGTCGAACAGACCCACGCGGGCGCCCAGCTCCGCGAGCCCCGCAGCGAGGTTCACGGCGACCGTCGACTTCCCCACGCCGCCCTTGCCGGAGGCGACCGCGATCACGTTTTTCACGTCCGGAAGCACCTCCCGCTCGCCACGATCCACCCGGGCCGACAGCTCCACCGCCAGGTCCGTATCGGCGAGCGCCTCCCGGACCCCGTCCGCGATCGCCGACTCCGTCGGCGAGTAGGGCGCCCCCAGCGCCAGCGAGATCCGGGCCGTCCCCCCGTCGACCTCGATGGCGTTGACGAGGTCCAGGGAGACGATGTCACCGCCGAGATCGGGGTCCTCGACCCCCCGCAGCCGGTCGCGCACGTCGGATTCGTCCATGTCCACGGTAGCGGGGAGC
>CAYSJP010000248.1:0-3550 GCA_964431395.1 uncultured Halobacteriales archaeon | reverse complement strand
TCCTCGGCGCTGTACCACAAGTTCAACATGCGCACCTTCGCGCCGAAGAACCTCGAGACGTTCCGGTTCCTGTAGGGGCGGTGGCCCCGGTCGCGGCGACGACCGGGGGTTTTTCGCCCCGCAGCACTGAACGACGGGCATGAGCAGCGGCGTCGTAGACACGAGCAAGTTGCGGGCCGTGGGTGTCGGTGTCGGAGTAGGGGTGACCGGTCTCGTAGCCGGAGGCCTCCTCACGATCGCCGGTCTCGTTCTTCTGGGGATATTCGTCGACGTCGGGGACTTCGAACTACTCGTCCTCTCGCTGCTTTTGACGCAGGGCGTGGGGATGATCGGTGCCGCACTCGCGTACGTCACCTGGCGCGGCGTGGGGTTGGGATACATAAGAGCCCGGCTCCCGAGTCTGACCGACGTCGTCTGGGTGGTCGTCGCCTACGTCGTCGCGATCATCGGCGTGTGGATCATCGGCGTCCTACTCACGCTCGCGGACGCGCCCACGGCGGAGAACACGGTGTCGGAGACGGCCTCCCAAAATCCCGAGGTTCTCCTGCTTCTCATCCCCGGGTCCTTTCTCCTGATCGGGCCCGGCGAGGAACTCCTCTTCCGGGGCGTCGTCCAGGGACGCATCCGGGAGGCGTTCGGCCCGGTTCCGGGAGTCCTCATCGCGAGCGTGATCTTCGCGGCCGTCCACGTCGTCGCACTCGTCGGCGACCCCCAGGCGATCCTGATCACGGTCGGCGTCCTCATGATTCCGAGCCTGATCCTCGGGGCGGCATACGAGTACACCGGGAACATCGTCGTCCCCGTCCTGATTCACGGCGCGTACAACGCCACCCTGTTCGCGCTGTTTTACGTCAGCTTGCGGTTCGACGGCGGGATGTCGGAGGCCGCAGCACTGCTGTTGTGAGCCACTCGCCACCGCATCGCCGGACCGTCCGACACAGTTGGAGGAGTATTTGACCGGTCCGGGCGTGGCCGTTACCGATGGCCGAGGGTGATCCGGGGGAGATAACGGGACTACGTCAGCGCCAGCGCGAGTCGGGCCGCGACGAACAGCGACGCCATCCCGAACACGTCTCCGGCGGTCGTCACCGCCGGTCCGACGAGGTTGTCGGGGTTCATGCCCCGCCGGAAGCCGGTGAACACGACGACGACGATGGTGACGGCGAGCGCGAGTCCCGCGAGCCCGCCGCCGACGAGCGCGATGAAGGCGAGCTGCCCCAGGGGAGCGTGAGGTGCATCCAGCGCCGACAGCAGGCCAAAGGTGAGGACCGCGGCGAAGAGGCTCGCCAGCAGGCCGTTCAGTATCGCGGCGACCACCGCGTTGACCAGCCGGTCGTCCACCTCGAAGACCGGCTCGATCAGCCCCTGGTGGAGCGCACTGGAGAGGCGCGATCCGAGCGACCCGTACACGCTTCCCCGGATCGCCAGAAAGGCCGGCACCATCACCAGCAGGCCCGGCACCTCCTCCAGTTCGGCGTTCATGCCGCCGAGAACGCTCCCGGCGAGCAGCCCGCCGACGGCGCTCACGGCGAGCGTCGGGAGCGCACCGCGGTAGGCGGTCTTCGTTACGTTCCAGGCGGACATGGGTGGGGATCGAGCGTTCCGGTTCGGTCCCGTCTTCGCGGAATCCGCCGAAAAAACCCTCGATCGGTGTCGCGCGAGCGCCGCCGCTACCGTGTTTACACGAGTACCACTGCCGTCACCGTGTTCAGACGAGCACCTGGACCACGCCGAACAGCACGAGGACCCCCAGCACGTCACAGACGTTCGTGACGACCGGGATGACGACGTTGTCGGGGTCGAGTTCCAGGCGATACGCCGCGTAGGTCGCGACCACCGCCACGAGAATGGCCAGCCCCGCGAGGACGACCCCGCTCGCCAGCGCGACGAAAACGACCGTCGGAAGCGGCAGTCGGGTCCCCGCCGTCACCCGGGTGATCCCCCACGCGCCGGCGCCGACCGCCGGGAAGACGGTCACCGCGAGCAGGACGGTCGTGGCGGTGTTTCCGACCAGCCGCTCGTCGCCGGGGTCGAAGGATAGCACCCCGAGGTGGAAGTCCGTCGACAGCCGCGACGCCAGGATGCTCCCGAGGTTGCCGGCCGTGCCGATCGTGACGGGAACCAACACGAGCAGGGAGGGGTACTCGAGCAGCGTCGCCTCGAACGATCCCAGCGTGAGCCCGCCCAGGAGTTCGAGGACGGTGAGGGCCAGCAGGATCGGCAGGAGCGCCCGGGTGATCGACCGGACCGACCAGCGATCGTCCATGCTCATACGGATCGGTGTAGCCGTGTGCCGGTGCCCGGTCCCCCCGGTGGCGGCGAACACCGGTAGGAGACGCCACCGGTCATTATCGGGTGGCCAGGTCCTCGAGGCGATCGGCGCCCATCCGGGTCCCTTTGGCGATGAGGCTATCGCCCGCGCGGAGGTCCACTCCGGGGTCCGGCGAGATGAGCCAGTCCCCCTGTGTGCCGTCGCTCTCGGCGCGCCTGATCGCGAGCACCTGCATCCCCGTCCCGGCGTCCAGTTCGATGTCGCCGATAGCGACTCCATCGAGGCCGCCGTCTGCCCCGACCACGACGCGGACGATGATCTCGTCGGTCTCGCCGACGGCCGCCTCGACGACCGGGTGACTGCTGAACCCCCGGAGCACGCCCTCGCTGATCTCGACGGCCGCGTCGCTGATCACCTCGGTGCTGGCGGCGATGTGGAGCAGTCCGCGGATCGACACCGGATCGTCGACGGACCCGGCCGCCCGGAGCGCCCACGCCTCGAAGCGGGACTTCAGGGCGTCGACCTCTATCTCGAGTTCCCGCACCTCCTCCGCGAGGTCCGTGCTGTCGAAGAGGACGCTCCCGTAGGCCAGATCGACCGCGAGTTCGCTCATGTTCTTCATCAACACGACGGACTCGACGGCGCGCTCGAGGTCCGATATCGACGCCGGCTCGGCGTCCTCGCGCTCGAAAGCCTCGCCGGACAGGTCCCGGTAGACGTCCCGAATCGTGTCGGCGGGACCGCGACAGATCGCCACGTCGTCGGCCCGGATGGCCGTGTCCTGGTCGGGGTCGAGAACCCACTCCTCCCCCCGGCGGATCGCGATGATCCGGACCCCCGTTTCCGTCTCGAGGTTGATCCCCCCGAGCGTCCGGTCGACGTACTCCGACTCGGCGACGACCGTCGCCCGCGCGAGCGTCTCGACGGCGTCCGGCAGGTACCGCTTGAGTGCCGGCGGGTGGCCGATGTCCTCCCGGATCACCTTCGCGATGTCGCCCGCGGCGTCGCTGATCTTCTCGGCCGCGCCGACGATTCCGAACACCGGCGCGAGCGTCTCGGCGTCCTCGGGACTGCGCCCGGCCATCACGAGACTCATCCGGGCCTGCAACTGGAGGACGTCCATCCGGGACTCGAGTTCGAGGACCTCCTCCGCGAGGTCCGCGTCCTCGAACAGCACCGAGGAGTAGGAGAGGTCGATCAGCAACTCGGCGATGTCCTTCATCTCCGCCAGGATCGCCTTGACGCTCCGTGGTTCGTAGGCGACCGGGCCGTCCCGCG
>CAYSJP010000247.1:1344-3552 GCA_964431395.1 uncultured Halobacteriales archaeon | reverse complement strand
AGCGTCTCGCCGTCGAACAGCGCACACTCCTGCCAGATCCGGTTGTCGAGGACGCGACGCGCCCGGTAGGCGGTGTCCCCGAGCGTCCCCTCGAAGCGCTCGACCGGCGGGTCCAGTTCGCCGGCGACGCCGTCCATCCACGCGGGAACGTGGACCGCGGCGTCGTGACGACGCGCCACTGCGGCCGCGTCGCGCTCGTGTCGATCCAGGAGGACCACGACGCCCCCGACCTCCTCGGCCTCGCCGAGACGGTCGTCGAGCCCGTCGAAATCCACGGGATCGACGACCCACACCGCGTCGCCGTTCCGGAGCGCGTGGCTCGCCCGCTGCATCCCCTCTTCGGGGTGTGCGATCCAGGAGAATCCGCCGTCCCACTCCGTCACGTCCGGCTCCGTCGTCGCCCCGGTCTCTTTCATCGGCATGGTCGAACGCTGGCGCGGGAGCGGATTAAGCCCGTCGTACCGCCGAGCGGGCTCGGGGGCGTCACGGGGGCGAGACGCCGGCCGGCGAGACGACGTTCGCGAGCGCGAACACGAGCGGCGCGGCGTAGTCGATCGCCGGCTCGTTGACCGAGTAAGCCTCCGGGTCGTCGCGGTACGCCTTCGCCGGTGGCGGGTCCGCCGCCTCGATGTACGCCGCCATCACCGGGTCGTCGCCGTCGGCGTTGGGCCCGCCGACGAGCTGGCCCGGGATCGTGAGCCCCGCGCTCCGGTCGATCCGGTCGTGGACGTTCTCCGGCGAGTGCTCGCCCGCGCCGGTCACGTAGGAATAACCCGTCGGCGAGCGCCCGAGGACGTAGTGAAGCTGGTCGCGCGCCGCCCGCCGGTACCCCGGATCCGGGTCGATCGCGTCGGCCATCCACAGGAGGACGCCCTTTCCGAGGGCGACCGTCGCCGAGCCCCAGTAGTACTCCCCTCCGGTCAGGGCGACCCGGTAGCCGTCGCCCTCGACGCGGTCGCGTACCGCGTCCGCCCGCGTCACGACCGCGTCCGTGACCGTTTCCCTCCGGCTCGTCGCCCCCGCGTCGGCGGTGTAGTGGGCCCACTTGCCGAGCAGCCCGGCGTCGGCCCAGGAGATCGGCCCCGGCTCCGCCCCGAACTGCCCCCCGAGTGACTCCTCGAGATACTCCCCGTACCGCGAATCGCCGGTCGTTTTCAGGAGCTCGGCGCCCGCCCAGAACCGCTCCGCGCGGTCCGTCTCCTTGCGGTAGGGGCCGGAGCCGTCGTCCTGGCCCTCGTCGTAGCGGAACACGGGGTCCGGCGTCGCTTCCAGGTACCCGAAGGCGTTCTCGGCGTTCTCCAGCATCCGGGCCGCGAAGTCGGGGTCGTGGGGTTCGTACACCCGGGCGGCCATCGCCATCGCCCCGGCGTACATCGCGGTGCCGAACGTCGAGAGCCCGAAGACGTACCGGGGCTGGGTGTCCGCCGCGGGTGGGGTGTCAAGCGCCGGAAACTCGCGGCCGGCCACCTTGTGGTACACCGCCCCGTCGGGGCGTTGCATGCGCTCCAGCCACTCGAGTTCGAATCCGACTTCCGCGAGAAACGCCGGTACCTCGGCGTCGACATCCCCCGTGTCGTCCGCCAGCGCCTCGGCGATCCCGAACTCCCCGGTTTCGAACACCTCGGGGTTCCACTCGTAGGCGAGCAGCAACTGGCCGACCGTCACCGCCGCCGGCGGGACGTACGTGCCGTAGTCGCCGGCGTCGTACCAGCCGCCACGGACGTCGATCGCCTCGCCCTTCTCGTGAAACGCATCCGAGAAGTACAGCTCGGCGTTCCGGTCCTGCCCGTGGCCGGCTTCGCGCTCGAGTCCGGTGACGGGGTCGTCGATCGCCGTGTTCGCCCGCTGGAGGGTGTAGTGGCGAACGACCTCCGCGAGAACCGTCCCGCCCACCCTCTCGCCGACGGCGAAGGGGACGGACTCCACGCCCGTGTCGGCCGCGAGGACGTACTCGCCGGGGCCGGGCACGTCGAACGTCGCGTGTCTCACCGTCTCGCCCGCACTCTCGGCGTCGATCGGCGCCGAGAGGCTCCCGTCCAGTACCGTCTCCCCGCTCTCGGCGTCCCTGACGGTGAATCCGGACGCGTCGGCGCGGACGATCCCGCGGGCCTCCTCGTTCGGGTGGTACCCGACCTGGTCGACGAACACGGCGGTGCCCCGATCGTTCGGGGGCGTCCCGGTCGGCGTCGGGGAGTCCGTCGGCGATCC
>CAYSJP010000247.1:0-1244 GCA_964431395.1 uncultured Halobacteriales archaeon | reverse complement strand
TGCCCCGATCGTTCGGGGGCGTCCCGGTCGGCGTCGGGGAGTCCGTCGGCGATCCGGCGCCGTCGTCCCCGAGGCAGCCGGCGAGCGGGAGGGCCGAGGCGACGGCCGCCCCGAGAAACGCGCGCCGCCCCCGTTTCCGGTTGTCGTCTCCGGACACGTTCGGGGTAGTGCCGGCCGGCCGGATAAATCGATCGACACCCTCCGGGGGTCGGGTTCGCGGTATCGCCGGTTCACTTATTATCGGGGTCCGCAAACCCAACGCGGTATGGATTGGCGTGACGCGGAGCACGACTGGGACGACCCGGTTCGCGGCGAGGAGACGATCCCGCGGGCGCTGGCGGAGGCCGCGACGCGTCACGCCGACGCCGACGCCCAGGCGTACAAGGGCGGGATCTACGACAGGTCGCTCGTTCCCGAGGCGCTCGATCCCGCTCCCGACGGTGCGTTCACGGCGATCAGTTACGCCGAGATGGCCCGGATCGTCCGGGCGCTGACGGCGGGGTTTCGCGACCTCGGCGTCGGACCGGGGGATCGCGTGGGCATCTTCTCGCACACCCGAATGGAGTGGGCCCAGGCCGACCTCGCCCTGTTGTCGGCAGGTGCGGTCGTCACGACCGTGTACGCCGACTCCTCGCCGCGGCAGGTGTCGTACCTGCTCGGGGACGCCGGCGCGGACGGCGTCGTCGTCGAGGACCCCGCCCTCCTCGAGACGGTCGCGGCAGTCGAGGACGACCTCGACCTCGGGTTCGTCGTCGTCGTGGACACGGTAACCGCCGAGACCCGCGATGAACTCGACGTCCCGGTTCACACCCTGGGCGAGGTGTACGACCGCGGCGCGGGCGTCGACCCCGGGGCATACGGGGCGTGGCTCGGGGAGCGTGAGCCGGAGGACCTGGCGAGCCTGATCTACACCTCCGGGACGACGGGAAAGCCAAAGGGCGTCGAACTCACCCACCGGAACTTCAAGGCCAACGTCGACCAGTGCCGGGCGCGCTTTGGCGCCCGCCCGGGCAAGACCGCCCCGTCCATCGGGACGTCCTCGCGGACGGTTTCCTTTCTCCCGCTGGCGCACGTGTTCGAGCGCCTCGCGGGACATTTCCTGATGTTCGCCAGCGGCGCGACGGTGGCCTACGCCGAGAGTCCCGACACGCTCCGGGAGGATTTCGGCCTCGTCTCCCCCACCGTCGGCACGAGCGTCCCCCGGGTGTACGAGAAGATCTACGCCGCGATCCGGGAGGAAGCCG
>CAYSJP010000246.1:3114-3565 GCA_964431395.1 uncultured Halobacteriales archaeon | reverse complement strand
CTCGAGGGTGTGGGGCTCGACGTTGATGTCGGGGACGTCGGCGTTGGCGAGCAGCTTCCGGTAGATGTCGGCCTCCGCCTCGTACTCGAGGACGTAGGGGAAGTCGATGCGTTTCGTCCTGTCGTTGAACGCCTCCATCTTCTCGTTGCCCTTCTTGTCGCGGTACTCGGGCATGTTCGTCCGGCCGACGATCACCTGATCGATGTCGATCCGGGGGTTGTTCTTCGGCTTGATCGTCTGCTCCTGGGAGGCGTGCAGGAAGTCATAGAGGAACTCCCGCTGGAGTTTGAGCAGTTCCTCGCCGGAGAAGATGCCGCGGTTGGCGTTACAGAACGCCCCCGAGTAGTCGAACGCGCGGGGGTCCGACTCCCCGTAGACGGCGAGTTTGGAGTAGTTGATGTCGCCGGTGAGTTCGGTCTCGTCCTGATTCTTCTTGTCCTTGGGTTCGAAC
>CAYSJP010000246.1:0-3104 GCA_964431395.1 uncultured Halobacteriales archaeon | reverse complement strand
CGAACGTCTCCACGGACTCGCGTTTGTTCTCGTCGGCGACCAGCCGGACGACCTCGACGTGGTTTTCGAGCACCGCTTTGAGGTCCTCGTCGTGGTGCGCGAGCAGGCGGTCGAGATAGAACGCGGATTCGGGGTCGAGCGCCTGCTCGTTGCGGATCGTGTAGGGCGCCTCGAGGTTCGCGTTGATCTCCTCTATGATTCCCCGGCGCTGTTCGAGCGGCAGGAGGACGAGCGGGTCCTGGTTCATCGGCGACCGGACCGTGTCGTCGGCGGGATCCTGGTCGTCGATGACGTCGGTGAGGTCGGTCCACCGGAACGTGTACATCCGGCCGGCCTCCTGGCGGGTGTAGTGCTCGAAGTACCGCCGGAGCCGCCGGTCGAAGTCGGACTTTCCCGAGCCGACCGGGCCCAGGAGGAGCTTGATTCGCTTCTCCGGGCCGAGCCCGCGGGCGCCGCTCTTTATCTTGTTCACGAACTCGTGGATCGACCGGTGGATCCCCTCGCCGTAGAAGGCGTTCTGGCCGTCGTCGAGGGGGTCCTCGGTGGCGAGGTGGTACCGGACGATCCCGGCGTCCTCGTCGTAGTCGGTGCCGTAGTAGTCGAACATGTCCGCCACGCGCTGGTGTGCGTTGCGGGCGACTTTCGGGTCGGCTCGGACCTCGTCGAGGTACCACGAAATCGACCGTGGCTCCCTGAGGTCCTCCGGAACCGACTGCCGGTACTGGGTCGCGATGTCGGCGAGGGTGTCGGTGTTGCCTGACATGGGTGGGGGCTGGATGGACGACCCGGAGAGTGGGCGACATCCGGCTACGCGTCGGGCGACGGCGTCACATGGCTGCGAGCGAATCTATTCCCCGCCCCTGCCGATCCGGGTCAGACCGGCGGTAGTTCGGGCGGCGTGTCGGACTGTTCCGATGCAGTAATACCAAGTGAGTACTACTCACATATAGTCCTTTATGCAAATATTAGTAAGCTTATGAATTAGGGTGTAGTGTGGTGGCGAATTGGTGGGAGTTGACCGGGACCGGGGCTCGGCCGGGGCGTTCGCTACCCCGGAAGAACGAACTTCCCCGCGGACGTGGCCGACAGTGTTAGAACCGTCCGGAACAAGTGGGGGTATGGACGCGATGGAATCACTCCCGGCAGGTTGGGACACCTGGAGCGAGGAGCCGGAGGGGCGCGTCGTCCTCGCGTACCGCCCCGACGTCTTCGACTCCGAGGCGTTCGACCCGGCCTGCCTCCCGACGCTGACGGTGGCGCCGGGGCGCTCCCCGGACCGCCCGCCGACCCGGCGCGGGCAATCCGAGGGCTGGCACGCCGTCCTGTACCTGGAACCCCGGGTCCGGGTGCGGGACTGCGACGCGAGTTTCGCGGACCGCGCGTCGGCGGTCGAGGGCGCCCGCGGCATCGCCAGCCGGTTCGCCCGCGGCGAGATCGACTACCGGGGCGCCTACCAGCGACCCCGCGAGGCGTACCTCGATCGGCTGGACGAACTCACGGGGGAACCGTGACGACGCTGACGCTCGTCGGGACGCGGCTCGCGGAGGTCGGCACGGAGTTCGTCTACCGCGGCGAGACGACCGCCTGCGAGGGGTGTCCGTACCGCGAGCAGTGCCTCAACCTGGTCGAGGGCCGGAAGTACCGGATCACGAGCGTCCGCGAGGGGGCGCCGACGCTGGACTGTGGGGTCCACGATTCCGGCGTCGTGGCCGTCGAGGTCGAGCCCGCGCCGATCCGGGCGAACGTGCCCAGCGACCGCGCCTACGCGGGCAACCGGACGGCGCTGGCCGGGCCCTGTCCCCACACCGGCTGTCCCAGCCACCCCTACTGTGAGCCCGCCGGCGGCGAGTTCGACCGGGAGTACCGGATCGAATCAGTTGAGGGGGAGCCGCCACACGAGTACTGCCACCTCGACCGGGAGCTGACGCTGGTCGAGTTCGCGCCGCCCGAGGAGTGACTCCGACGGGCGGTCAGTTCTCCGCTCCCCGCAGCCGCCGCGTCGTCGCCACGACCCAGACCCCGAGCAGGATCGTACCGACCATCTCCGGGACCGCGAGCCCCTCGGGGCCCGCGACCGCCCAGACGATCCAGCCCGTGACGTGGGCGATCCCGAGCCAGACCGTCCCGATGCCGGCCCGAACCCGGCCGGCCAGCGCCTCCCCGCTCCCGTAGACGAACAGGCCGTAGGTGAACAGCGTGAAGAACGCGACCGCGACCGGGGCGTGATTGGGGTGTGGCGTCGGGAAGACGCCGATCAGCGCCAGGCAAACGAAGGAGACGCCGAGGACGGCGACGCCGCCCCGCCCGAGGCGTCCGGGCGCGTCAGGCCAGAGGCGGGCCGCGAATCCGACCCCGAGGGTGCCGCCGGCGATCAGGCCGTAGTTGAACGCCGGGGCGCTCGCTTCCCCCCGGGCGCCCAGGTCCGAGAGGGCGTTCGCCGTCGGGGAGAACCACGGCGCGAGCGCGACGGCGATGCCGATCCCGAGAAGCGAGATCGCGAGGGCGGCGACGCCGAGCCAGGTGCCGGCGCGCCGGAGGGAGGGCTGCATCGATTGGGGCTGCACTCCGGGGGGTGATAAAACCGCGGCCGGGTCATTATCAGCCGTCGACGCGCTGGCCGGTGTAGCCGAAGATGTCGCGGTAGCCGTTCGCGGAGAACAGGACGGGGTAGAACGGTGTCTCCGCGTGGAGTTCGCGTCCGTCGGCGGTCGCGAACACCTCGCCGGCCTCCACGCGGGCGAAGTTCTCCACGAGCACCTCATACCGGGTCGCCGCCGGCTTCTCGACCGGATCGCCGAGGCTGAAGGTGGGCACCTCGCGGGGCTCCCGGTCCCCGGGAAGCGCGCCCGTGGCCTGGAGGAACGCCCGGGCGGCGCGGTAGGCGTTCGCGGAGGCCCGGGGGCTCTTCTGGTAGCCGGCCTCGACCTCCATCAGGTCCGCGGCCTCGATGGCGAACGGCCGGCCCTCGTTTTCGGTCACCTCGACGAGCGCCTCGATCGGCAGGTGGCGCACGGTCCGGCCGGCACCCCCGGCGTCGGCGTTGACGATGCCGAAGGGCTCGGGGTGGGACTGGGTGGAGTGGATCGAGAGGACGGTACAGCCCG
>CAYSJP010000245.1:0-3580 GCA_964431395.1 uncultured Halobacteriales archaeon | reverse complement strand
GGCGGTCGATACGGTAATCGCCTACGCGAGTCATTATCACACCTCGCCGGACAGCGCCTCGAAGAGGCGTTCCTTGAACTCCGCGCGGCTCAGTCCGGAGTCCTCGCGCAGCCCCTGCATGTGGGGGATCGACAGCTGGCCGCCGCACATGCGGGCGTGCCCGCCGCCATCAGCCATCGGAATCTCCTCGGTGACCGCCTCTATGGCCTCGCCCATGTGGACCCGGTCGTCCCGCGAGCGCCCCGAGAGGTGGATCGTCCCCTCCTTGTCGCCGAAGACGACGACTGCGGACACCCCTTCCAGGCCGAGGAGTTCGTCCGCGGCCTGCGGGATCGCGTCGAGGTTCGACACCGATCCCACGTCGGAGATCGCGAACGGCGCGCGGAGCTCGCGCTCGGTTATCGCCTTCGCCTTCGTGTCGAGCACCTCCGCGTCGACCGCCGGGTTCGCGATCCGGTCGAGCAGGGCCTCGTCGATCCCTCCGTACAGGTACGCGCTCGAGTCGAACTCCGCGGGCGAGCAGCCCTTCGTGAGGTGGTTCGTGTCCGCCTGGATGCCGTACATCAGGCCGGTCGCGACGTCCGAGGGGAGGTGATCGTCGCGGTCGCCGCCCCCGTTGTCCGCGTCCCGCGCCGTGAGACCGATGTCGTCGGCGTACTCCGCGAGGATCGTCGCACAGGCGCCGTACTCGGTGCGGACGTCGGTGTGGGCCGTCCCCGTCCCGTCGCCGGGGTGGTGATCGACGACGGCGTGGGGGGTGATCCGCTCGGCGCTCTGGATCCCCCGTGGCTCGTTGTGGTCGACGAGAACGACCTCGCCGTCGAGTTCCCCCGCCGTGGAGACGTTCTCGGCCTCCATCTGGAGGACGGTCCGGAACGCGCGGTTCTCCTGGTGACGGATCTGGCCGGGGTAACACAGCGTGGCGTCGGTGCCGACGCGCTCGGCGATGTGGGCAGTCCCGAGCGCGGTCGCCATCGCGTCGGGGTCCGGGTTCGGGTGCATCAGGACGGTGATCTCGTCCGCGTCGGCGAGCGCGCGCTCGAACTGCTTCCCGGGCGGGCGGAGGTACCGCCGGAGGAGAAATGCGGCGCCCCCGAGAGCGACGAGGGCGAGAACGACGGCGCCGGCGGCCAGCACCGGGTTCTCGCCGGCGAACGAGGTTGCACGGTCGACGATCCCGGAGACCTGAGCAACGGGCACCCGCGCCATACCATTCGTCATCGCCCCCAGCGCTAAAAACTTCCTCATGCCTCTGGTCACGGCCGCAGGTCGTCCACCCCCGGGTGATCACTCCCCGCTCGCAGCGCCTACCGAGTGCCCCCGTGGGCCTCGATGGCGTCCCGGTACCCGTCCCGGAAAGTCGGGTACGCGAGCGCGTATCCCAGCTCCCGGAGCTTCGCGTTCGAGCACCGCTTCTGTGCGCGAATCCGATCGCGCGCCGTCGCCGAGAGATCCGCCCCGGCGAGACGCTCCTCGATCGACTGTTTCGGCGGGGGGTCCTGCCCCGCCTCCGCCGCGAGCCAGTCCGCGAAGGCGTGTTTGTCGACGGGTTCGTCGTCGACGACGAGCACGGTGTCGCCGCGCGCCCGGTCGCGACCCAGAAGGAACCGGACCGCGCCGGCAGCGTCGTCGCGGTGGACCATGTTCAGGTACCCCGCCGTGACCGGCCCTTCGAGGTACCGTTCCAGGCGATACCGGTCGGGGCCGTACAGCCCGGCGAAGCGCGCGACGGTCCCGTCGATGCCGGCCGCGGGCGCCTCCTCCAGGGCGATCCGCTCGGCCTCCGCGAGAACGCGCGTCTTCTCGGTTCCCGGATTCAGGGGCGTCCCCTCGTCCACCCAGTCGCCGCCGTGATCCCCGTACACCCCCGTCGAGGAGGTGTAGACGAGCCGCTCCGGGGGTGACTCCCGCCCGCCGAAGGCCTCGATCGCCGTCCGGAGTCCCCCGAGGTAGATGTCGCGGGCCGCCCCGGCACCCCGCCCGCCGGAACTCGCGGCGAAGACGAGGGCGTCGACGTCGGGGACCGCGGCGAGGTCGTCGGCGTCGGTCACGTCGGCTCGCACTCCCCGAAAGCCCGCGGACTCGATCGCGTCGATCCCGCCGGGGGAGCGCCGGACGCCGATCGGCTCGTGACCCGCCCCCTCGAGTTGGCGCCCCAGTTCCAGCCCGACGTACCCACAGCCCAGGATGGCGACGCGCATCAGCCGACCACCGCCTCCGGCAGCGTCCCCGACATCAGTCCATCAGCTCGGTTCGGAGCGCCGCGTACTCGCGGAGGCGCATGGGGAACCGGCCCTCCATCTTCGCCTGGAGTTCCTTGGGATCGAGTTCCAGATCCAGCCCCGCCGCGAGGCGTTCGACGTCGGTGACGTTGGCCGACATCGCGAGCATGAGTTCGTCGCGGGCGTCGGCGACGATGGCGTCGGCCTCGCGGCCGTCGGTGAGCGCCAGGATCGAGCCGACCTCGGTCAGGTGCATGCGGCCGACCGTCCCGACGTCGCTCTCGGTGACGGCTTCGACGGTCGCCCCGTCGAGGCCCGTCGTCTCGACGGCTTCCGTGGGGCCCACCTCCTCGACGACGACCCGGAGTTCGCCCGCGTACAGTTCGGTCGCCTCCTCCGTCGAGTCGGCGTCGACGTTCCTGAACATCACAGGGCCTCCGCGTACGCGTCGAGGGTGCGTTCGACGTCCGCTTCGGTGTGGCCATAACAGACGAACTGCGACTCGTTCTGGTTGGCCGTGAGCAACACCCCCTGCTCGCGCATCGCCGGGCGAAAGAGGCGGTCCCAGCGCTCGCTGGCGGCGTCGTCGACGTCCGCGCCCGTCTTCGGGCAGGCGTGGTACCGCGAGCACGCGGAGGACTGGACACACCCCCCGGTGCAGGGGCCGTCCTGTGGGTCGGCGCGGGTTCGGGTGAAGATAGTCTTGAACATGCTGTCGGTGCCGACGACGGTGTAGCCCGGCGCCCCGTCGGCGACGATGTCCCGCAGGCCGGATCGGAGCTGTTCGCCGAGCGCGTTCACGTGGTCGTACACGTCGTTCTCGGCGGCAAAGCGCAGCGTCTCCAGGCCGGCCGCCATCGTCACCGGGTGACCGGAGAAGGTCCCCGACTGGAACACCTCGCCGGAGGGGGTGAACGACTCGATGATCTCGGCACGGCCGCCGATCGCGCCCACCGGGAACCCGCCGCCGACGATCTTCCCGAACGTCGTCACGTCGGGCTCGATCCCGAACCTGCCCTGTGCACACCCGAGCCCGCCCACGCGAAAGCCCGTGATCACCTCGTCGAACACCAGCAGGGCGCCGTGATCCTCACAGAGGTCCTCCAGGGTCTCGTGGTACCCATCACGGGGCAGCACGATCCCGGTGTTCCCGAGGATCGGCTCGGTGAGGACGGCCGCGATCTCCTCGCCGTGTTCCTCGAAGACCGCCTGGATCGCCGCCTCGTCGTTGAACGGGACCGGGATGGTGTGCTGTGCGAACGCCTCCGGGATGCCCGGGCTGCTCGGCTGGGGGTGCTCGGGCCCCCCCTCCACGAGCGTGGACTCCTGGGCACCGTGGTAGCCGCCCTGCATGACGA
>CAYSJP010000244.1:0-3581 GCA_964431395.1 uncultured Halobacteriales archaeon | reverse complement strand
AGGACGGGGTCACTCACCGTCGAAACAACTATCACGCAACCCGTGGTCCGTTCAATTAGCAGGATTCCTCATAGATAGTTGATGTGAGCACTACATGCGGACCTCTTCGATAGTCCACATCTGGGCCGGGCCCATGGACGGTATTTATATTCCGGGCACCGTTGAAAAACGCCCAATGCCACCGTCGGTGAGCCACCGGCCCCGGGGCGGGGGAGTGCTCCGATGATCCCGGCCTCCCGGGTTGCGGACGCGATCACGTCCCACAGCCGGGTAGTCCTGCTCGCGCTGGTGATAACGACGGCGGCGGTGGGAGCGGGCGCGACGATGCTCGGGACGGACGCCTCCCTGGAGGCGTTCGAGCCCGACACGCCCGAAACACGCGCCGTGGAGTACGTCGACGCCAACTTCACCTCGACCGACGAGAACACCACCACCGCCGTCGTCATCACGACCGGCGGAAACGTGCTCAGCCGGAAGTCACTGCTCGCCTCCCTCCGCCTGCAACGCGAGATCCGGCGCGACGACTCGATCAACGCGACGCTGGTCGACGACGAGCCCATCACCGGCGTCGAGAACGTCGTCGCCTCCGCGGCCATCTACGACGAACGGATCGACGAACTCGAGAACAGGAGCGACGCGCTCGAGGCGCGCTCCGAGGAGCTGAACGCGACCGTCGACCGGCTGGAGGCCGGGCTGGACGAGGTGCGGGCGATCCAGCGGGCCTTCGAGTACGATACCGAGGGACTGCCGGCGGACAGCCCCGCGTATCGGGACCGGAAGGCACGCGCCGACCGGGACGTCGAGGCAGTCCTCGACCGGGTCACGGCGGGCCTCTGGTCGGGCCAGCGCAGCCGGTACGAGCGGTTCGTGGAGTCAGTCCGGGAAGACGAGTCCCGCCTCGTCGAACTGGAGCGCGAGCACGGCGAGAACGCCTCCGCGAACGAATCATACCGGGAGCGGGAACGCCGGATCGAGGATCGCTACGCGTGGACGACGCCGATCCTCAGCGTGCAGTTCGCCCGGCTGGAGGCCAACGCGAGCAGCCTCGAAGACGAGTTCGAGACGATCGAGGACCGCCGGGAGAGCCGGGCGCCGCTCGACGCGCAGGTCGCGGCCCTGGAGAACGAGTCCGACGCCGATTTCCGGGAGTTGCGGCGGGAGCTCCTGAACGGAACCGGGCCGGGCGGCGCGGACGTTCTCGAGCTCGTCGCGTCGTCCTACCGGCCGGGCGCGCCACGCGCCGGAGCACGGATGACGGTTCTCACGCAGGTCGTCGGGAACGAGTCCGGCCTCGAGATGGGTGTGACCGACCCCCGGGTGATCGAGAGCCAGGTTCGGCTCCGCGAGCTCGCCGCCGGGTTCGATGATTCCGGGGGGAACGCCGGCCGAACCGCCGCCGCCGACGGCCCCAGGGATGGAACCGTCGCCGACGGTCCCGGGAGCGGAGCCAATTCCGAGGGCCCCGAGGGCGGGACGGCGGACGAGTATCGGGTGTTCGGCACCGGCCTCCTCGAGGAGGAGATCGACCGGTCGATCGGAGACAGCCTCGCCATCGTCGGGTTGTTCGCCCTCGTGTTCGTCACCCTCGCTTTGCTCGTCACCTACCGCGATCCGGTCGACATCGCGGTCGGCCTGCTGGGGATCGGGCTGGTGTTGCTCTGGACGGCCGGCCTGCTGGGCTGGCTCGGACTCGGGTTCAACCTGTTTAGCGTTGCCGTCCCGGTCCTGCTCATCGGCCTGTCGGTGGACTTCTCGCTGCACGTCGTCATGCGGTACCGCGAGCGGCGGGGCCAGGCGGGCGTCACCGACACCGTCCGGGGAGCGATGGCGGCGGCGCTGGCCGGCGTCGGCACCGCGCTCGTCTGGGTGACCGTCACCACGGCCATGGGGTTCGCGGCCAACGTCGCGAGCCCGTTGGGCGTGATCCGGGAGTTCGGGATCGCCGCCGCGCTCGGCATCCTGTCGGCGCTGATCGTGTTCGGCGGCCTCGTCCCGGCGCTGAAGATCGAACTCGACGGACTGCTCGCGTCCCGCGGGTTCGACAGGCAGCGTGCGGCGTTCGGAACGGGTGGCGGGTGGTCGAGCCGCGCACTGTCGGCGGGTGCGACCGCGGCCAGGCGGTCGCCCGCGGCCGTCCTGATCGCGCTGTTGCTGGTGACCGGCGCCGGCGCGTACGGCGCTGCGGGGGTCGACACCAGCTTCGAGCGCGCGGAGTTCACCCCACGGAGCCCGCCCGTCTGGATGGAGTCGCTGCCCGGCGGGATCGCCCCCGGCGCGTACCACACGGCCGAGACGCTGGACGTCCTCACCGGCGAGTTCCAGCGCCTCGACGCCGAGGCGGACGTGCTCGTGCGCGGGAACGTCACCGATCCACGGACTCTGGACCGGCTGTCGGCAGCACGTCGGGACGCGGCGGCGAAGCCGACCGTCTACACCCTCCCGACCGGCGACGCGGACGTCGACGGGCCCCTCTCCACGATGCGCGACGTGGCGGAGGACGACGACGAGTTCAACGAGACCTTCCGGGCAGCCGATACCGACGGCGACGGGGTTCCCGACAGGGACGTTCCCGGCCTGTACGACGCGCTGTTCGCGGCCGACGAGGAGGCGGCGAGCGAGGTGATCCACCGGGCGAACGGAACCTACGAGGCGCTGCGACTGATCGTCGGGACGCGCGGTGACGCCTCCTACGCCGCCACCGCGGCGGACGTGCGGGCCATCGCTGACGCCGTCGAGACGGCTCCCCGAGCCGGCGGCGTCGAGACGAATCCCACCCAGGACGACGGCGCGGAGCCGGTCACGGCGACCGGGGCGGGTGACGACAGCGTGGAGCCGGTCACGACGACCGAGGCCGGGGTCCCACCAGGGGTGACCGCGGTCGCAACCGGCCAGCCCGTG
Source organism: uncultured Halobacteriales archaeon (assembly GCA_964431395.1). GTDB lineage: Archaea > Halobacteriota > Halobacteria > Halobacteriales > Hikarchaeaceae > CAYSJP01. The sequence continues at coordinate 683 of CAYSJP010000244.1, read as the reverse complement.
GTCAACAGCGTGATCGAGGGCTTCCTGTTCGAGACGCTGACGCGGGGGTTCGTGGTCGCGTTTCTCGCGGTGTTCGTCTTTCTGGTTGCGGTGTACCGGGTCGCCGGCGCCGGGGCGACCCTCGGTGCGGTGACGCTCGTGCCGGTGACGCTGTCGGTGGCGTGGATCCTCGGCACGATGACACTCCTCGGAATTCCGTTCAACGTGCTGACGGTCACGATAACCAGCCTGGGAATCGGTCTGGGCGTCGACTACAGCATCCACGTGAGCGCCCGCTACCGGCTGGAACTCCGGGAGCGGGGGACCGTCCGGGAGGCTCTGGAGGCGACCGTGACCGGGACCGGGGGTGCGTTGTTCGGGAGCGCCACGACGACGGTCGCCGCCTTCGGGACCCTCGGGCTCGCCCTCCTGCCCGTGCTCGGCCAGTTCGGCGTCATAACCGCAGTGGCGATCGCGTATGCCTTCGCGGCGAGCGTGGTCGGGTTGCCCGCGCTGCTGGTGCTGTGGACGCGGTACCTGGGTCCGGACGTCCCCCTCGGGTAACGTCCAAAGGTAAAGTACCCTTGCCGCGGAGGGGAGGGTATGGGCAACGGAGACATCGACGACGTGGACAGAGCCATCCTGTACGCGCTACAGGGAGACGCCCGGAACACGTCCTCGGGGGACATCGCGGAGCGAACCGG
>CAYSJP010000243.1:0-3626 GCA_964431395.1 uncultured Halobacteriales archaeon | reverse complement strand
CGGCGTACTTCTTGAGGTGGTAGATCGACTCGTAGCGGTCCTCGTACTCCTGGGCGGTCACCGAGGAGAGGTGGTCGAAGCCGGCCTCCTGGCGCAGCGTCGAGAGGGTGTCCTGGACCTGGTCGGGCCCGATCACGAACCCCTCGGCGTTCAGGTGCTCCTCGCGGTCGAGCACGCTGTCGCCCACCAGGTCGGCGAGGGCGTCGTAGTCGAGCCCCTCCTCGGTCGCGCCGACCGCATCCAGGGGTTCGATGTCGACGCCGGGGCGCTCGGGTTCCTCCAGACTCATGCGTGACACCTCGCGGGAGACGCGTGCCAGGTCATGGCGAGTCAGCCCAGTTGTACCGCATGACGAGGTCGTCCTCGTCGATCTGGTCGGCGAGCTTCTGGACGACCTCGTCGCGGTCGAGGTCGCCGAACTCCTCGAGCTCGTAGGGCTTGACCGTCACCGGCGATGACTCGCCGGTCGCGATGCGCTCTTGAAGCTTGGCGATGCCGTAGATGAGCGCCTCGGGCCGGGGTGGACACCCCGGAACGTGGATGTCGACCGGGATGACCTCCTCGGCGCCCTTGACGACGTTGTAGCCCTCCTGGAAGGGCCCACCCGAGATGGTACAGGAGCCCATCCCGACGACGAACTTCGGCTCGGGCATCTGGTCGTAGACGCGCTTCATCCGCGGGGCGAACTTCGAGACGATGGTCCCGGGAACGACGATGAGGTCGGCCTGTCGCGGGGAGGCTCGCGGAACCCCCGAGCCGAACCGGTCGAGGTCGTGTTTCACCGCGAAGGTGTGCATCATCTCGATGGAGCAACAGGCGATCCCGAACTGCAACAGGAACATGGAGGAGCCCCGGACCCAGTTCATGAACTTGTCGAACTTCGTGAGAATGAACGGCGAGGAGCCAAAGGCCTCTCTGAGTTTCGAGTTGAACCGGTCGTCGAGTCCTTCGCCCATCCGTGCCTCCCGGGTGGCGGTCTGTGCCTCGTCGCTACCGACGATCGCGCCGGTTGGTGTGTCACTGCTCATTGTCGTACCTCCCGTCCCGGTTCCGTGGCCGGACTGCGGATCCATTCGACCGCGCCGTTACGCCACGCCCACACGAGTCCGACCACGAGCACGCCGACGAAGACGAGCATCGGCGCGAACGCGGTGACGAGTCCGGCGTTCTCCACCGCGTCCGCGTAAACGACGGTCCAGGGGAAGATGAGAATCGTCTCGATGTCGAACACGAGAAACAGCAGGGCGACCATGTAATACTGGATGTTGAAGTTGAACTCGCGGGGGGTTCCGGTCGGGATTTCGCCGGACTCGTAGGTGGCGCTTTTTCCCTGTTCGGGCACCGTCGGGCGGAGCAGCCACGACGCCGCCATCATCCCGAGGGGAATGGCGACCGCGACGAACGCGAGCATCCCGATTGCGATCCATGGATTCATGTGAATCTGACGTGCGACAGTTCGGATCGCACCCTCATAAGCGTTGATTTGTGGCGGTGTCTACGCCCGTCCATCGGTCCACCCACACGGCGATCCCACCTCCACTACGAGATCTCCTGCCACTCGCGACCACACGCCGGACAGACCCGGACGACGCCGAGCACGTCGGGGTCCTCCCGCGTCGCCAGCGTCTCGTCACACTCGACGCATTCGAGACGGTCGTACAGTCCCTTCTCGAGCTCGCCGTTGCGGAGGCCTTTTCCGACGGAGCGCATCGTTGCCCCTTCGCGCGCGCCGGAGATAAGGTTTTGTGCCGTCCTCGAGTCCCGGCCCCGGGTCGATCCTGCTGGGACGCCGGTGGTCGCCGGTCGGACGCCCGGGGCGACGTCGACACGCCGGCGACCGCTCCAAGCGGGAACGCTCGCGGGGCCGGTCCCGTTCTCCGAGCGGGATGGAAATGTTGAAAGGTCTCTCCGGAGAAGACCCGGCCAATGGCAACGACAGCTGAGTTACTCGCGTTCGTGCTGTTCACCGCGGTGACGGTGGGCAGCAGCGTCGGGGTGGTCCTCGTCAGGGACACCTGGCACGCCGCACTGCTTCTCGGCGTGGCGCTGTTGAGCGTGGCGGTCCACTTCGTGATGCAGCGCGCGGAGTTCCTGGCGGCGATGCAGGTGCTCGTGTACGTCGGCGGCGTGCTGATCCTCATCAGCTTCGCCGTCATGTTGACCCGCAGGAGCCAGGAGGAGGTGGCGGCGTGAGCAACCCGAACTCGAAGCCCGCCGGACTCTGGCGGGGTCTCGGCGCGGTCGGGCTGTTCGCCGTCATCACGGCGGCGACCCTCGCCGCGGATTTCGACGCGCCAAAGGGGTTCCCGAGCGGGGAGGGCACCATCACGGAGGGCATCGGCAACGCCCTGTTCAACTTCGCCGGTCCCCCGTGGTACGGCGAGGGGTTCCTGGCGGCGTTCATCATCGTCGCCGTCGTGCTTGACGTGGCCCTCGACAGTTCGCTGCTGCTCGCGAAACGCGACGAGGGTGAGGACGAATGATCCCGACGGAGTACTACGTCGTGTTGTCGGCGGCCGTGTTCTGTATCGGCCTCTTCGGCATCCTCACGCGCCGGAACGCGCTGATGTTCCTGATGTCCGTCGAGTTGATGCTCAACGCGGCGAACATCAACCTCGTCGCCTTCGCGAACCACTGGGGCAACCTCACCGGCCAGACGTTCGCCCTCTTTACGATCGCGCTCGCTGCTGCGGAGGTCGCCGTCGGACTCGGCATCATCCTGGTCCTGTACCGCAACTTCGAAGGGGTCGACGTGACCGAAGCGACGACCATGAGGTGGTAACATGGCGGCGTTCGACTACGCTCCCGCCATCGCGCTGCTTCCCTTCGTGGCGTTTCTGATCGTCCTGTTCGTCGGACAGTTCACTCCGCGCGCGCTCCCGAAGGGCGGGGCCGTCCCCGGTATCCTCGCGCTCGCAGGGTCGCTGGTCCTGTCGGCCTGGATGGCGGTCACGGTGTCGGGTGGCGATTACTACAACGAGACCCTCTACACCTGGGTGTCCGGCCAGGAGACGTTCAGCCTCCACTTCGGCCTCCTGATCGATCCGCTGTCGGCGATGATGGCCGTCATCGTCTCGCTCGTCGCGCTGCTCGTGTTCGTGTTCTCGCTGGGCTACATGAACGACGAGGACGAAACCGGGCTCCCGCGGTACTACGCCTCGCTGTCCCTCTTTGCGTTCTCGATGCTCGCCTTCGTGATCGCCGACAACATTCTGATGGCGTTCATGTTCTTCGAACTCGTCGGCCTGTGTTCGTACCTGCTGATCGGCTTCTGGTTCCGCGAGGACGCCCCGCCGAGCGCCGCGAAGAAGGCGTTTCTCGTGACCCGCTTTGGCGATTACTTCTTCCTGATCGGCGTCGTCGGCATCTTCGCGACCTTCGGCACCGGGGCCTTCGCGGGCCCGGAGTCGTTCCCCGTCCTGGCGGAGGAGGCAGTCGAGGCGGGCGAGACGCTGGCGCCGCTGGGTATGGGCGCGGAGACGGCCGTGACGGTGCTGGGACTGCTCGTGCTGGGTGGCGTCGTCGGCAAGTCCGCGCAGTTTCCCCTCCACACCTGGCTTCCCGACGCGATGGAGGGTCCCACCCCGGTCTCGGCGCTCATCCACGCCGCGACGATGGTCGCCGCC
>CAYSJP010000242.1:0-3672 GCA_964431395.1 uncultured Halobacteriales archaeon | reverse complement strand
ATCTTGAGTTCGACGCGCCGGCCGTCGGGGTCCCGAACGTACGCCGCCCACGCGTTGCCGTAGGCGCCGTATCGCTCGTAGGGTTCACCCTCCTCGATCTCGACGCCGTGCTCGCGGAGGCGCTCTAGCAGTTCGTCGAGTTCCCCCCGGGAATCCACGTCGCTCGACCGGACGAGCAGGCACACGTGTTCGCCACCGACCTCGATCTCGGTCTCGTCGGTCGGCACCAGGTGGATGTGTCGTCCCCCGGCTGCGACCGCGACGTACGGTACGTCTCCGGCCTCGAAGCGTTCCCTGTCCCGGACGGGCAGACCGAGCAGTTCGTGGTAGAACTCGAGTGCACGGTCGAGGTCGGTCACCCTGATCGCCGTGTGGTCGATGTCGACGACCTCCATGGACGTCGATGACGCCGGACGGGCTTATACTGTTGGCTGTGACTTCGTGAAGACGGTCGCCACCCCGGGGTGGCGACTACCCTCACGACGTCATGTCCAACAGCATCAGCCGTCGAGATCGAGCCGTTCCGTCACCTCCCACGTCGTCTCCTCGAGGACCGTGATCCCGTCCTCGGCGAACACGTAGAGGTAGTCGTCGACGTAGCGTGCCCGCTGTGCCGGCCCGTCGGTCGTGACCGACGCCTCCTCGGTCAGCGAGCCGTTCGTGTAGTCCATCACGACCGCCGAATCGCCCGCCGGCAGGAAGAACACGCCGTGCCTGCGGTCGATGGTGAACGCGTGGTGGCTCTCCGAGACGGCAGAGAACCGCTCCGCCAGCAGGCGGTCGTCGGCGACGCTCGGGTTCTCGGGATCCGAGACGTCGAACAGGACTGCCTTGACCCGGCCCTCCTCCTCGCCGATCCCGAGCACGTGGTCGTCGTCGATCGGGTGGAGGTACGTCGAGAATCCCGGCAACTCGAGTTCGCCGACCTCCTCCGGGTCGGCCGGGTCCGAGAGATTCACCACGTGAAGCGGGTCGACCCGCCGGAAGGTGACGACGTAGGCAGTGTCACCGACGTACCGGACCGCGTACACCTCCTGGTCGTCGCCCATGCCGGTGACGCTGCCGCGGCGCTCGAGGGTTCCGGCGTCGAGGGTGTAGAGGTCGTTCCCGCTCTCCTCACCGCCGGCCCGGGGGATGGTGGTCGTGATCCGGAGGGTGCCGTCGTGCTGGTCCATCGAGAACTGGTTCAGCGGGCGTCCCGGCACGCCACCGGTCGCTTCGACGGACAGGGCGTCGCCGTCGACGCCGACGCGGACGATCCCCGTCCGCGTGAGGTTCCGCTGGTGCGTGGCGACGTACCCCCGGAACTCCGAGCGCAACGACTCCCGGACGGTCTCGCGCTCGCCGTCGGGGAGCGATTCGAGCCACCCGTTCACCGCCCGGCGGATCTCCCGTTCCCGCGAGTTCGCGGAGATGTCGTACGACCGTATCTCGGCGATCCTGTCGTCCAGCCGGTCGGGCGTCCGGTCGAACTCCTCCCGGAGGAAGGTCCCGAGGAGTTCCGCCCGCGGCGTCGAGACGGTGTAGGTAACGTACAGCGCGTCCGGCGACATGTAGACGACGGTGTTCGCCGCGGTGCCGACGAAACTCGCCCGGTCGCCCACCTCGCCGGAGGCGGCGTCGATCGTGAACGTCGAGTAGGCCGCGTCGGCGGCGATCTGCGCGCCGGGGTGGTACGCGTCGGTGCAGGCGATCGACTCCTCGGGTCCGAGCGGTTCGATCGGGCAGTCGGTCCCGGGGCCGACCCGCGACTCCGTCACGAGGTACAGCGTCCCGTTTCGCTCCCGGGCCGTCACAACCGACGCGTTCAGCGGCCGGGTCCAGGCGCGTTCCGGCTCCGCCGGGTCGCTCACGTCGTAGGCCGTGAGTTCGTCGTGTCCGAGTACGACGAGCACGTCCCCGGTCCGCAACAGGCGGCCGGCGTCGTCGATCCCGGCGATCCGCTCCGGGTTCGGGGGATCGCTCACGTCGACGACCTGGACGTCGCGATCCGGCGTCGCCGTGTCGGGTGCGCCGGGTTCTACCGGCCCGACGCGGACGTGACGGTCGCGCGGCGCGTAGTAGAAGTTCCGGTCGTCGGACTTGACGACGTCGGGCTCGTCCAGCCCCGCGACCTGGACGTTCGTGTCGCCGATCCGGGAGGGTTCGGGACTGCTCCCGCCGGGACTCTCGCGGGCCGCGCCATCGCCACCGGTCGGTGCCGCTTCCGCCACCGCGGTCATGGTGGGGCCGGGCGCGTCCGCCGGGACCATCCGCCGGGCGACGAACCCGTCGTCGTCAGCGAGCAACTGCCCCCGTTCCAGATAGGCCTCGAACGCCGACCGGTTCTCGAACTGTTCGATGCCGGTCTCGCCGTCCACGCCCGGCGACGAACCCGGGGCGCCGGGAATCAGACTGGGGTCGGTCGTCGACCCCTCGTTGCCGGGATCATCCGGAGTCACGAACCCGGTTCCGGACGCGCCCGCCGCGGCGACCGAGCCGACCGCCAGCCCGATGACCAGCAGCGTCAGGATGTCACGGTCCATGTGTCGCCATACCACGAAACGGGGGTTAAAGCCGGCGCAGACTCAAATGATCGTTTCACCCCTCCGTGCCGACGCTCCACACCGGTCGTGGGGGTCAACCCACCGAGTCCCCGTCACGACGCCGCGACGAAGAAGATCAGGGCGCTCACCGCCATCACGGCGAGGATGACGGCGCCGGCCAGGGCGCCGCCCATCGAGATGACGGCGTTGGCGTGGCTGGCGAGCGTCTCGGTCCGGTCGTTGCCGAACACGGTCACCTCCGCGTGCTCGGTTGCCATCCCCGCGCTCACCGGCTCGTAGTCCGCCCGCGCCCGGTCGACCAGGGCCGTGATCCGGTCGACCAGCTCCCCGGGATCGATCGCCTCGCCGACCTGGTTGACCGACTCGACGGTGTTCACGACGTGAGTGTCGGTCGTCATCACCTCCGTCTCGTCGACGCCGTCGACCGCCTCGACGATCCGGTCGCGGAGGCCGGGCTCCATGTTGTTGCCGTCGACGAGGACGTACGCCGTCTCGTCGTCACCGACCCTGAGGGTCGCGACGCGGATACCGAGGGGGCCGATGCCGTCCTCGGGATCCCAGGGCGTCTCCTCCCAGGCCGTCCCCAGTTCGAGGCGGTGGCGGTCGACCCCGGCCAGGCGCTCGCTTCCCGCCGCCGCCGCCTCGAACAGGTCGAACGAACGCCGGCTGCCGGGCGTGACGTGACCCAGGTCCGTACCCTCGAGTCCGTCGTTGCAGTGGTGGGCGTCCACGAGCATGACGTCCTCGACGCCGTCCGTGCGGGCCTCCGCCCGCGCCGACATGCCGACGCCGTACTCGACGTCGTCGGTCGGAGTGGGAGCGAATGAGGCCACCATGAGCGCGCCGTCGCCGAACGCCTGGCCGAGCACCGACACCTCGCCGGCGTCCGACCGGACGCTTCGCGTGGCCGTCTCGTCGTACTCGATCCGGGCTGCGGCGCGGTCGGCGGCGTCGATCAGCCGCTCGACCTCCGCCCGGGTGACGAGGTTGAAGTCGTGGCCGGCGGTGGCGTGGGGCGGGAACGCGAGCCCCTCCGCGTCCTCGGCGACGCGTTTCGGCAGGTTGCCGCCCCCGATCTCGCCCATCGGCCCGGGGTGGATCATCGGCAGGACGAACCGCGCCTTCT
>CAYSJP010000241.1:0-3697 GCA_964431395.1 uncultured Halobacteriales archaeon | reverse complement strand
CGGTCATGCTGACCTTCCACGCCAGCGACATCGTCTCGATGATCCAGCGGTTCACCGGCGAGCCGATCAACGTCCCCGAGACGTTCATGGACAACGCCGACATCGCCCTGTTCCAGAACCGCGTCAAACAGGGCGACGACGTGTTGCGGCGGGTCACCAGCGTTCAGGAGATCGAGGGCTACTCCGAGGAGATGAACGGCGTCGTGACCCGCCAGGTGTTCTACTGGGACCCCGTCGAGGACGAGATCGTCTTCCAGGGGATGAACAACTCCTACGTCCTGGAAGAACAGATCGCAACCCTGCTCGGGTACGAAAACACCCGCGACATCTACGACGACCTGCAGTTCCGGGCGGAGCTGATCGAGCGGATGATCCAGGAGGGCATCCTCGGGTACCACGAGGTCAACGAGGCCATCGATCAGTTCCAGCGCGACGGAATCGAGGGGTTGCCGTTCGATATGGCACGAACGGGGCGGTAACCATGTCCTCGGCATCGACTGAAACGGGCGACGCCGGAGTGACGGTACTGAACGTGGTCTCGAGTCTCCGGGACGCCTACGAGGAGATGCCGATTGCGAACGACCGGTACCTCCTTTTGGTGGTCGTGCCGGCCACCGTGCTTGCGGTGGCTCTCGTCGCCGGATCGGTCGCTCTCCGGCTCGCCCCCATCGTGATCGCGCCGATAGTGCTTCTGGGCGGACTCGCGGTCGTCACCGCGATCGCATACCCCAAGCTGTACGTCGAGCAGTGGAAACGACGGATCAACAACGAGTTTCACCTGCTCGTGACCCACATGACGGTTCTCTCGACGACGAACATCGACCGGATGGAGGTGTTCCGGACGGTATCGGAACAAGAGGAGTACGGAGCGATCGCGGAGGAAATCCGGCGTGTCGTCCAGCTCGTCGACACCTGGAACCAGAGTCTCGACGACGCCTGCCGGCGCCGTGCCCGGGAAGTCCCCAGCGAGGCGCTTGGCGATTACTTCGACCGGCTCGCGTACTCGCTCGGGGCGGGTCAGGAGCTCAGGGACTTTCTTCTCAGCGAGCAGGGAGTCATCATGGACGAGTACGAGACCGTCTACAAGGGAGCGCTCAACAATCTGGACGTCCTGAAGGATCTGTACCTCTCGATGGTGCTGTCGATGACGTTCGGACTCGTGTTCGCGATCGTGTTACCGATCCTGACGGGGACGGACCCGACGATCACGGTGACGGCCGTGATCATGCTGTACATGTTCATTCAGGTCGGGTTCTTCGTCGCGTTGCGGACCGTGACGCCCAACGACCCGCTGTGGTACCACCCCTCCGAGACGAGCCTCGAGCTCAACCGCTGGGCGAGAGTCACCCTGATCATCGCAGCGACGTCGAGCTTGGCATTGCTCGGCGTCGCCGTCGCGGATCTTCTCGGGGTCCTCCCGCTGGCAGCGCTGCTCGGGGTCGAATCGATCCCGATCCCGATTTACGCGGCGCTGCCGACGGCGCCGCTCGCGCTCCCCGGACTCGTCGTCCGGGTCGAGGAGAACCGGATCAAGAGCCGTGACGAGGAGTTCCCGAGTTTCATCAGGGCGCTGGGCGCAAGCGAGAGCGCGAAACAGAGCACCTCCTCGGCGGTGCTCGATGATCTCCGCAAGAAGGATTTCGGATCGCTCACCGAGACGATGGACAACCTTTATCGGCGACTCAACATACGCGTGAGCCCGGACGAGGCCTGGAACCTGTTCGCCGTCGAGGCCCAGTCACACCTGATCCAGAAGTTCAGCGACATGTACCGCGAGGGGCGCCAGATGGGTGGTGATCCCAAGAGTCTCGGGGAACTGATAAGCGAGAACGCCAACAGAGTCCTGCAGCTCCGGGACCGCCGGAGCCAGGAGACGATCACGCTCATCGGCCTGCTGTATGGCATCACTGCCGCCTCCACGTTCGCCTTTTTCATCGGCCTCGGCGTGGTCGACATCCTCTCGGGGCTGTCGATCGGTCTCGAATCGGCCACCAGTCAGTTCGACTTCAACCAGCTGATCAACACCCAGTCCTACGACATTCCCCGGATCGAGTGGCTCCTCACGTCGGTCATCCTGTTCAACGCCGCCCTCTCCGCACTGATGATCCGGACGGTCGACGGCGGCAACAAGATCACGTCGCTGTATCACTTCACCGCGCTCACGTGGCTCGGAAGCCTGATCGCAGTCGTTACGCAGGTCCTCACGAGCACCGTCATCAGCGTCTGAACCATGCCACGCAATCCTATGAGTGCACGCGTTCGCCCCCGGCCACCGCGGCCCCCGGTCGTTCGGAGGTGGTCACGGTGAGCGAATCCACCGGGCTGCTCGCGGACTTCATGGCGACCTTCGCGCTGGGGGGAACCTGGGACCGTGAGCCGGTCGACGGGCGGGTACTCCTGAACGACGAACAGTTCGTGCTCGTCGGGCCCGAGACGAAAGAGAGTCTCCCGCTGTCACGGATGGTCGATATCGTTCTCGGGCGGGTGCCACCGGAGTACAGCCAGTACTTCAACGACAGCATCGTGGTGGCGTTCGCGTCGGAGGACCAGGGAGCTCCCCGGACGGCGACGATCGAGTCCGACGGCGACGCGGCCAACAGGCTCGGCCGGCTCCTGTTCAAGACCCGGCTCCACAAGCGGACCGTGTTGCTCAACCACCCCGCCCGGATCGGCGGACGCGTCGCTGGCGGCGGGTTCGAGCCCGCGACGCTGTATCTCGGTCAGGAGAGCGTCTCCTTTGCCGACATCGAGACGCCGTTTCGGGTGCCGCTCGATTCGATCGTCGGGTTCGGCCGTCCCAGGCGGACCGTCCAGGGCGCGACGCGCCGGGTGCTCTCGATCCGGCACGTCCAGGGTGGGACGAGCATGACGACCGAGGCCGACGTCCGGTCGAAACAGCGGCGGAACCTCATGGGGCGGTTCCTCCGGACGGAGTACGCCAAACGCCAGGCCGAGGTCGTGGACCTGGACCTCTCGTCCGTGGAGAAGGAACTCCTCGTGGCGCTTCACTCGGGTGGCGGCGCCGCCGACCTCGCGGTGGTGCTCGGCATCGACCCGAGCCAGGTGTCGATGCGTCTCAACGGCCTCGAAGACGACGGACTCGTGACGACCGACGACGACGGCGTGCACCTCACGTCGACGGGCCGAATCGCCATCGACGAACACCTCGAGGATATCAACCAGTGATAATGACCGTTGTAGGCAATCACCGTGTCGACCGCCCGAGGGCGGTCGGAACGGGAACACCGGACATCATGAATTGGCAGTCAACCGGGTCGGTGTGTGAACAGGAATAGCTCGTTGTCGTCACGAAGGACACAAAACTCGATGTGCTCCGCCGGCGTGAACTGGCGGCCCCGTTCCTCGGTCGCGAGGACCCGATCGAAGACGCGGTCACAGACCGGACACCGGACCCCCTCGCGGTTCGCGTAGATGGCCTCGTCCCGGCCGCGTTCGAGTAGCTTCAGCCGCTCGCGGTGCTCGTGTGGGTCGAACCCCGACATCCGTGGGGTCGTTCGGAACGATCGAAGGTATGTCTTCCCCCCGTTCACCTCCCTTCGCGCTTCGTATCAGATATGATAATCACGGGCGGGCGGTTATAATAATCCCCCGGCTATCGAGGGAATACGATGCAGACGCCTGTACGGCTGCTCCGGAGGAGTTACGCCCTCAAACTCGGGGTCGCACTCGTGGCGAT
>CAYSJP010000240.1:0-3711 GCA_964431395.1 uncultured Halobacteriales archaeon | reverse complement strand
ACGCCCCGGGCGACCATCCCGACCGCCGGACGACCCGCGAACGCTCCGGGCGACGGACGAGCCGGGCCGCCGGGGAGTTCTATCCGGCGTCTTCATCGCGTTCCGCCCGCCGGGTGTCCGGCCACCGCCGGTGGGTTGGTGTCCGGCTGTCGGCGGTGGGTTCGCGTCCGTCGGGGGGATGACATCGACGCGGATCGGCGGAGAACACGGTATATTTTAGTACTACCTCTGCGCACGAGTCGTATATGATCGACGATGCTGATGAATCACGGACGGACGGCGGCTCGAACAGACGGCGGTTCCTGAAGGCCCTGGGAGCGCTGGGCGTGGTGGGTCTGGCAGGCTGTGGCGGCGACGGCGACGACACCGACGAACCGACTGAAACGACCGAACCCGCCGACACCACCGAACCCATGGCTACTACCGAGCCGGCGGACACCACGGAGCCGGCGGACACGACCGAACCCGCCGACACCACCGAGCCGGGAACGGACACACCCGACCAGCCCCTCGGTGAGAATCCCGACCCGCTCTTGCAGATCGAGGGCGGCTCGATCCAGGCCGGCGAGAGCACCACCCTCTCGGGCACGCTCACGAACCCCTACCTGTTCGCCGTCCGGAACGTCGAAGTCACCATGGAAGCCCCCGGCGACGACTGGGGGCTGTCCGCAACCGGCGACACCAGCTTCGACACCATCGAATCACAGGCCACCCAGGAGGTCGGCTGGGAGGTGACCGCACCCGAGGAGGTCGACGGCGAGTTCACCGTCGCGGGTTCGGTCGTCTACGAGACCACCACCGACTCCGCCGACGTCTCCGTCGACGTCCCCGTCATCATCTTCACGCCCGGCGACGCACCACAGCAGGGTCTGGAGGCGTACTTCCCGCTGGACGGCGACACGCCCACCAACCAGCTCACGGGCAACGAGGCCGAGGTCGTCGGCGAACCCTCCTCCGGCGCCAGCGGCATCCTCGGCGACGCCTGGGAGTTCACCTCCGACGGCAGTATCGACACCGTCGCCGACACCGTCATCTCCGAGCCGCTTCCGATCAACGGCGAGGAGGCCACCGTCGGCGCGTGGTTCAACGCCGAGGAGGTCACCGACGACTTCAGCCGGATATACCACGTCGACGAGGAGGGCAATCCCGGGTCGACCGACTCGGACAACGGCCCCACGAACGGCTACAACATCGAGTTCGGCGGCGCGGACCCCGTCCTGGCGCCCCAGTACTGGGACGGCGGTAGCACCGGCGTGGACAGTAGTACCGACGTCGGCGTCGAGTTCGGGTCGTGGTTCTTCCTGGTCACGGTCATGGAGGGCACCGAGTGTACGTTCTACGTGTTCGACGAGAACGGCCAAGTCGACGGGTCGCCGGGGAGCGGGGACGGGACGCGCCCCCAGTCCGACGAAGCGTCGCTCATGATGATGTGCGGGGACGCGCGTGACACCCCCGGCCGGATGGACGAGGTGCGGGCCTACTCGCGGGCGCTCTCGGAGGAGGAGGTCGAGGCGCTGTATCTGGCCTCCGGCGGCACCGGCGTCTGATCGCCCCCGGTCCCAGAACGCCCCGCACTCGCCACACCCCGCGGTCACGCCGGACCGTTCCAGCCCGTCGTCAGCCACCCCTCGACAGCAGCTTCGGACCGGCTTCCAGTAGTTCTATAAGGATACATGAAAAAATAATGGAGTATGTTGCCTGACACGGATCGAGGCACCGACCGGCGGGAGCACAGACGGCGGTTCCTGAAGGCCCTGGGAGCGCTGGGCGTGGTGGGTCTGGCAGGCTGTGGCGGCGACGGCGACGACACCGACGAACCGACTGAAACGACCGAACCCGCCGACACCACCGAACCCATGGCTACTACCGAGCCGGCGGACACCACGGAGCCGGCGGACACGACCGAACCCGCCGACACCACCGAGCCGGGAACGGACACACCCGACCAGCCCCTCGGTGAGAATCCCGACCCGCTCTTGCAGATCGAGGGCGGCTCGATCCAGGCCGGCGAGAGCACCACCCTCTCGGGCACGCTCACGAACCCCTACCTGTTCGCCGTCCGGAACGTCGAAGTCACCATGGAAGCCCCCGGCGACGACTGGGGGCTGTCCGCAACCGGCGACACCAGCTTCGACACCATCGAATCACAGGCCACCCAGGAGGTCGGCTGGGAGGTGACCGCACCCGAGGAGGTCGACGGCGAGTTCACCGTCGCGGGTTCGGTCGTCTACGAGACCACCACCGACTCCGCCGACGTCTCCGTCGACGTCCCCGTCATCATCTTCACGCCCGGCGACGCACCACAGCAGGGTCTGGAGGCGTACTTCCCGCTGGACGGCGACACGCCCACCAACCAGCTCACGGGCAACGAGGCCGAGGTCGTCGGCGAGACCCCCGACGAAGCATCCAGCGGCGCCGAGGGCGTTATCGGCGACGCCTGGGAGTTCACGGCCAACGGCGACGTCGAGACGGCCGCCAACGCCATCGTCTCCGAGCCGCTTCCGATCAACGGCGAGGAGGCCACCGTCGGCGCGTGGATGTACGCCGACGAGGTCACCGAGGCCTTCGGCCGGGCGTTCCACGTCGACGAAGGCGGGGAACCCTCCGGCGATCCCGGCCCGACCAACGGCTGGAACATCGAGTTCTCCGACCTTGACCCCTCGCTAGTGCCCCAGTACTGGAACGGCGGTGACATCGGTTTCGACACCGGATCCCCGGTTCCTGCCCCGACCGGGGAGTGGGTGTTCGTGGTCGTAGTCATCGAGGGCGACGACGCCCGGTACCACACCTTCGGCACGGACGGCGAATTCGAGGGCTCCCCCCAGGAGGGGACCGGTACGCGTGGGCGGTCGGACGAGGCCTCGCTCATCCTCATGGACGGCGACGGCCGGGACACCCCCGGCCGGATGGACGAGGTGCGGGCCTACTCGCGGGCGCTCTCGGAAGACGAGGTCGAGGCGCTGTATCTGGCCTCCGGCGGCACCGGCGTCTGATCGCCCCACCGGAGGCTCCGAGCCCGGGCGATCCGACCGGCCCCGGTTCGTTTCGCGTCCCCGTTCCGCGCAGTATTTATGCCGTCGCCTCGAATCCGCATCTAACCGAAACGCGGTGTCCCCGGGAAGGCTGTGTGATCGCGGGCGTCGCTCGTCGCGGCGCGCTACCGGCTTCGAGGCCGGATTCACGTCCTCTCTCCTCCGTTGGCGGACTCAAGCGAGTTCTGGGATTGCCCCGATCGGACCCAACTATGGAAATCGAAATTGCAACCATTGGCGGCTACGAGGAAGTCGGCCGCCAGATGACGGCCATCCGTGCCGGCGACGACATCGTCGTCTTCGACATGGGCCTGAACCTCTCGAAGGTACTGATTCACGACGATGTCGAAACCGAGCGCATGCACAGTCTCGACCTGATCGATCTCGGCGCGATCCCCGACGACCGCGTCATGTCCGAGTTAGAGGGCGACGTCAAGGCGATCGTGCCCACCCACGGCCACCTCGACCACATCGGCGCGCTCAGCAAACTCGCCCACCGTTACGACGCGCCGATCGTCGCAACCCCGTTCACGCTCGAACTCGTCAGGGAGGAGATCAACGACGAGGGCAAGTTCCAAGTGGACAACGATCTCGTGGCGATGGACGCCGGCGGGACGATGCCGATCGGCGACGGACTCGAACTCGAGTTCGTCAACGTCACCCACTCCATCATCGACGC
>CAYSJP010000239.1:0-3712 GCA_964431395.1 uncultured Halobacteriales archaeon | reverse complement strand
CCGGAGAGCGTGAGCCCGAGGGGACAGGCGTCGAACCGCCGGATTCGACCGAGTAGCTCCGCGTCGCGAGCGTCGAAACCAGCGGTGACCGACGACGGTGGCTGCTCGGTCGCGGCGACGTCGCCGAGGCCGTACTCCTCGACCAGCGCCGCACTGCGATCGTCGAACCCGGTTTCACAGCGCAAGCAGTCGACGAGCGCCTTCCTGAACCCCGTCACTACCCCCACTGCGTGACCGCGGAATCAAACCAGTGACGATGCTCGGCGGTGCCGCGTGTGGTGTGCGTTCGACGTCCGTCCGTATCGACGCGGAGAGCGTCGATGACCTCGCCGGCGAGTACCGCAACTGGCGAGGCCGCGCCGTGGGCCGGGGGCAAACGGGCCGTACCGTGACCCTCCGTGCCCGTCTGCCGGAGGAGGGCCGGTTCAGCCACCGGCGGCCTCGGCCTGTCGTAAGCCTCAAGACCGGAACGCGCCTTCGTTCGGGTAACATGAACACACAAACCTGGGAACGGAGGTGGTATCGTGGGGGTTGAGATCAGGGAGTCGCCGGTCTCGGAATCGGAGTTCGCGGAGATGGCGGCGTTCGTCCGCGAGTACCTCGAAGCGAGCGTCGAGAACGAGGACGACGGCGGCCGGATGCGGTGGTACCCCTGGCACTCCGCCAGTTACCGGTTCAACCACATCCTCAACGTCGTCGATCTCGCCGAGGAGATCGGCGAGAACGAAGGCGCCGACGTCGACGTCGTTCGCGTGGCCGCCGTGTTTCACGACGTGGCGAAACTCGATGCCGAACAGGACGTCCACGCGGAGGCCGGCGCAACGGTCGCCCGGAAGTACCTGGAGTCCCACGGCGACTTCCCCGACTCGTTCGTCGACCGAGTCTGCCGGATCGTCGAGAACCACTCCTACCAGGGACCGGTGACGGACCTCTCCATCGAGGCGCAGTGTCTCATCGAGGCGGACATCCTCGACAAGGTGGGTGCCAACGGCGCGGCGCTGATGTTGCTCCGCACGGGGTATGAGTCCCGCAGCCACATGAACGCCGCCGAGATGGTCGAGCGGGTGTTCAAGCGCGGCCGGGACGCGCTGGACCGGATCGAGTCCGACGCCGCCGAGTCCGTCGCCCACCGCCGGATGAAACGCGTGAAGTGGCTCCGCGAGTGGCTCGAGGAGGAGGTCGCGGAGATGGAGATCGTCCGGGACGGGTCAGAGTAGCGTCCCCGCGGCGTCAGTGAGAAACCACACGCCGAAGCCCGCGAGAACCATCGCGCTCAGGTATGCGATCGACCGCGCGAGGCTGTCGAGGCGCCGACCGGCCGACACCAGCGACGCCGGGAACCCGACGATCCAGACGACGATCCCCAGAAAGAACCCGACGACGAGGGCCGGGGTCCCCGTCTCGACGACCAGCGTTCCCGACAGCGCGTCGCCGACGAAGGGGGCGTATCCGAGCACGTCCGCGCGTCCCCGTTCGAGCATGCCGACGCCGGCGGTGAGCCAGAACAGGATCTGGTAGGGGTTCGTGAGCGCGAGCGCGAACGCCTTGCGAAAGCCCCGCCCCTCGACGTCGGCGTCCCAGTCGATCCCGCCGCGTGCGTCACGGACCGCGCCGGATGCGAACCAGAGCATGAGCAGGCCGCCGATCCCCACCATCGCCGCCCGGAGGCGGGGCATCGATCCCACGAACGCGACGATGCCCAGGATCGAGAGGACGAAAAAACATAGGTCGGCCGTCATGGCGCCGAGGCCGGCCCGGAAACCCGCGGCCCACCCCCGGAGGACGCTCTCCTGGGCGATGACGGCGTTCATCGGCCCGGGGGGTGCGGCCAGGGCGAGTCCGAAGACGGCGCCGAAGACGACCGACGCGAGGGCGTTCGCCATCCGTGTCGACCCTTCCCGGGCGCCGACTAAAGTGCACCGACCCCGTGGTGGGAGGCACCCGGTGGACCACCTCGGGACGATCCTGCGGCTGGTCGGCGATGAATGGAAGAACGCGCGGCAACGAACCGGACCCGGACTGCAGACGTTTTCCCCACCTCCGTTACGACCCTTCCGGCTTGCGCCGGTTTCCCACCGGCCGTTTTCACGGTCAGCGGTAGTTGGCCTTTTCCTGCCCCCTCCGGAAGGGACAGCACCGGTGTGGTGTGGTTCTGCTTCGGACCGGCCGTCTTATGATTTCGACGACCGTTCCCAGCTCGCCGCTTCTCGCGTGTGCGATCATCGGCAAGCCGTCCAGTTGGCCCGGCTCGTTCACCGCGCAACACGTACGTCTGACGCGGATTATAATAAACTTTTCTGAATTTGATTGTCAATAACTCACATGGTTTATCCGGTGTGCTTGGTGCAACCAACCCCTGTCTTCACTCACACCCACACCCTCGAGGAATCGGACGACACAGTGCTGAAGATGATGAGCTGGGTTTTCTCACCGAACTCCCCCGCGGTCGTCAGGGCGACTATCGGCAGGACCCCACCCAGCCGGTCCGGCACCGACCACCCGAGGATCGACACGTCGGGGGCGCCGTTGGCGATGGCGGCCTCGCCTCCGGGCGACGAACGCGACGGTCAGGACGGTGAAAATCCCTCGCTCACAGCTCCTGCCCCCGCTTCATGCGTCGAGTTCGCCTTCCTCGCGGGCGGGGATGGCCCGCACCCGGATCGAGGTGGCGATCCGCTCGGGGAGGCTCTGGGTGTCCTCGCCGACCCGCACCGTCACCATTCCGAAGGGGGCGACCTCCTCGATCTCCAGCCGCGTGCCGGGTGTGATCCCCGCCTCGGCGAGGTAGTCCAGTTCCTCGCCGTCGCGGTCCCGGACACGCTCGACAATCACCGTATCGCCGGCTTCGTGGTCCGCGAGGCGGCTCGTCTCCGACTCGTCGATCGGCGCGAGGTCGGCACCCGGGATCGGGTCCCCGTGGGGATCGACGTCGGGATCGTTCAGCGTCGCCGCGATCCGGCGCTCGAACTCCTCGGAGATGTGGTGTTCGAGGCGGTCGGCCTCGTCGTGGACGTCCGCCCAGTCGTAATCGAGGCGTTCGGCGAGGTACGACTCCAGAAGCCGGTGGTGGCGCAACACCTCCAGGGCGACCGTCTCTCCCTCCTCGGTGAGGACGACTCCCTCGTACTTCTCGTAGTCGGCCAGCCCGCGCTCCTCGAACTTGGCCAGCATGCTCGTCACCGTCGAGGGGCTCACCTCGAGGTACTCCGCGATCTCCGACGTCGAGACGCGCTCCTCGACCCCGAGGTGGTGGATCGCCTTGAGGTAGTCCTCCATCACATCGCTCAACATGCGTTACCGGTTTTTGACGCGTCGAATTTTTATATCCGTCGACCCGAATACCCCGGCCGCGACCAGTGTGAGTCGGAAACGTTTTCGCCCCTCGCGACGCCATCCAAACCGATGACGGCCTACACCGCGGTCGTGACGGTGCGACTCAAGCAGGGGGTGCTCGATCCGGAGGCCGAGACGACGAAGCAGGCCCTCGAACGCCTGGGGTTCGACCTGGCGGATCTCAGGGCCGCCGACCGCTTCGAAGTCGACCTGGACGCCGACGACGAGGCGGCGGCCGCCGACCGTGCCGGGGAGATGGCCGAACGGCTGCTCGCGAACCCGACGATCCACGACTACGAGGTCGAGGTGGTCGAGCGGTGACGGTGTCGGTGATACGGTTTGGCGGTTCGAACTGCGATCGGGACACGGTCCGCGCCCT
>CAYSJP010000238.1:0-3720 GCA_964431395.1 uncultured Halobacteriales archaeon | reverse complement strand
GGGAACCGCGCCACGGTCGAGTACTCCGGTCCCCCGGGATCGAGATCGCTCTCGGTCAGGCGAACCTCGGTGACGCGCATGGTCCCCACCTCCGGAGCCTGCTCCCGGATGACCCGCTGGACCAGGTCCTTGCCCCCGGCGTGGTTCATCCGGGCGAGCGTGACGTGTGGAGTGAAATCGTGGTCCTCGGGGTC
The DNA here is from genome assembly GCA_964431395.1 of uncultured Halobacteriales archaeon. Classification (GTDB taxonomy): domain Archaea; phylum Halobacteriota; class Halobacteria; order Halobacteriales; family Hikarchaeaceae; genus CAYSJP01. Next base: position 3,526 of record CAYSJP010000238.1, on the reverse strand, counting down.
GAAGCCCAGCTCGACCGTCCGGTCCTCGATGGTTTCGTGCAGCCGCGTCAGCTCCTCGCTCCCCCGGCCGATGCCGAGCCACACGACCCGGATGTACTCCCGGGAGGGAAAGGCGCCGATGTTCTCGACCGTGGCCTCGAAGGGGTCGACTCCCGCCGACGCGACCGCTTCGGCGAGCGCGTCCTCGATGGCTTCGAGACGGTCCTCCGGAACCTCGCCCAGGAACTTCAGCGTGAGGTGAGCCTGCCCCGGGTCGGTGAAATCCAGGCCCGAGGCGCCGCGCAACTCCGCTTGAACCGACTCGACTGCGGGGGCGAGGTCGTCGGGGAGGTCGACGCTGACGAACAGGCGCATGCACGGGAGTACGAGCCGCAGGCCTTAATTCCGGGCGTCGCCAATCTAGCGTACATGACTGATCGAAGTGACGACGAACCGACCGAGCCGGGGGACCACGAGTTCTCCGAGGGGCAGGGCTACGACGACCCCTACGAGGGCTTCGATTTCGACCCCGCCGAACTCCGCGTCGATCTCGACCCCGACCGGATCGACCCCGTCGACTCCCACGCCCTCGCCGGCCTCCTCGACGAGGCCGCGATCCCCGACGACGAGGTGGACGCGGAGGCGCTGCTGGAGGTCGGCCTCTCCTACATGGACATCCAGCGCTTCGAGGAGGCGACCGAGGCGTTCGAGCGCGCCGCCCGCTTTGCCGACGACGACCGGATCGAGCAGGAGGCCCGGACGAACAAGGGCGCCGCCCACGCCGAACTCGAGGAGTGGGACGCCGCGATGGGCGCCTTCCGGGAGGCGATCCACATCGACGAGGACTCCGAACACGCCGCGACCGCCCACACCAACCTCGCGCACGCTCTCTGGGAGTTCGGGAAGACCGAGGAGCCCCTGGAGCACGCCGAGCGCGCCGTCGAGATCGACGAGCGGTTCGCCGAGGCGTGGTACAACCGCGCCTTCTACCTCAACGAGCGCGGCCTCCCCGAGCAGGCACTCGACTCGATCGAGAACGCCATCCGCCTTGGCTTTCGCAACGCCGACGTCCTGGAGGAGAAGTCACGCGCCCTCGAGGAACTCGGCGAGTACGAGCAGGCGGCCGAGGTCGAGGAGGAGGCCGAACAGCTCCGCGAGCACGCCGAGGAGGAACTGCTCCAGCGATGAGCGACTCCCCGGACGGTGCGGGCGCGGGGAACGTCGACGACGCGACCGGGAGCGACACGCCCGGAGGCGACGAGAACGAGGGTGCATTTCTGCTGACGGAACGGGACACCGAGGAGGGGCGGCTCGTCGCAGTCTGTGACGCCGAGGTCCTCGGAGACACCTTCGCGAACGGCGACGTCTCGCTGACCGTCAACGAGGCGTTCTACGGCGGCGACCGGGCCGGCGAGGAGTCGGTCATCGCGAGCCTCCGGGCCGCCCAGGTCGCGAACGTCGTCGGCGAGCGCGCCGTGGCGGTCGCCGTCGAGGCCGGCATCATCGACGCCGACACGGTTCTCGACGTCGGGGCGACGCAGCACGCACAACTGGTTCGGCTGTAGTCATGACCGGTCCAGTCGTGGTCGGTGACCGGTTCGCCCGCCGGGGCGTCCCCCGGCGGCTGGCTCACTTCGCGCTCTCGCGGACGCTCCCGAGGAGAGCGTCGTCCGACTGCCTGACGGGGTGGTGGAGCGCCTCGCCCGTCGCCGTGTCGAAGAGGTGGAGGTTCGCGGGCGGGATCCGCACGGACACCGTCTCGCGCTCCCCGACCGGCGCCCCGCCGGGCACGGCGATGGTCATCTCGGGACCGGCGTCTATGGTCACGTAGAGGAACGACCGCTCCCCGACCGGCTCGACGACGTCCACCTGCCCCTCGAACGCCGGGGCGTCCTCCGCGCCCTCGGGCGTGGTGCCCACGGCGACGGCCTCCGGGCGGATCCCGAGCGTCACCTCCCGCCCCGTTGCCCCCCTGGCGGCGTCCGCGAGCGCGTCCGTCGCGGGGTACTCGATCGGTCCGCGGAACACCCCCTCCCCGGGGTCGAACCGGCACCCGAGGACGTTCATCGACGGCTCGCCGATGAACCCGGCGACGAAGCGGTCGGCGGGCTCGTGGTAACACTCCATCGGCGTGCCGATCTGCCGGAGCCGGCCGTCGCGGAGCACGGCGATGCGGTCGCCCATCGTCATCGCCTCCGTCTGGTCGTGGGTGACGTACACCGTCGTCACGTCCAGGTCACGCTGGAGCTGCTGGATCTCCGTCCGCATCCGGGCGCGCAGCGTCGCGTCCAGGTTCGACAGCGGCTCGTCGAGGAGGAACACCTCCGGGTCCCGGACGATCGCCCGGCCGAGGGCGACACGCTGTTGTTGGCCCCCCGACAGCGATTTGGGGCGTTTCTCGAGCAGGTCCGTGATACCGAGCGTCCCGGCGACGTCCTCGACGGCCGACTCCACCTCCCCGTCGGACATGCCGGTGGTCATCCGGAGGCCGAAGCCGATGTTCTGTCGGGCCGTCTTGTGGGGGTACAGCGCGTAGTTCTGAAACACCATCGCGATGGCGCGCTCCTCGGGACGCTCCCCGATCACCGACCGGCCGGCGATACGGATGTCCCCGTCGGTGGGCTCCTCGAGTCCGGCGATACACCGCAGCGTCGTGGACTTCCCGCAGCCCGAAGGCCCGACGAGCACTAGGAGTTCGCCCTCGCGGAGCGATAGCGAGAGGTCCTCGACCGCGGTGATCTCCCCGGCGTACTCCTTGTGGAGTCCGCGGAGTTCGAGGTGGCGTTCGGCGGCGGAGCCCCGATTGCTCCGTGCTCGGTTCTCGGTCATCGCGCGTCGATCACCCTCCCGGGCGTCCGCACGACCGCTCGATCCGGCATCGTTACCCCCGTTTGGGACCGGGGGCAGAAAAACACATCATGATGACTGTTGTAGGCAATTACCGCATCGACCGCCCGCCGTCGGCGGTCGGAGCGGTAAAACGCTACGACAGTCATCATCAGACGTACCCGAGCGCGTCGAGACGCTCGCGGTCCCCCTCGGCGCCGTAGACCCGCGAGACGGGCAGCGGTTCGGGCGGCGCGAGCGTCGGCTCGTACCCTCCCCGGTCGCTGCCGGTCGTCTCACACCAGGGGACCGAGAGCAACGCCGGCACGGGCGTGTGCATCGGGTGGCCGTACAGACCCCACTCGCCGAGGAGGTTCCCGTGGTCGGCGGTGATCGCGACCCGGCCGTCGACGTTTTCGAGCAGCGCCGCGACCGACCCGAGGACGTGCTCGAGGGTGGCCAGGTACGACTCCCGCACCCGGTCGGGGTCGGCGTCGCCACGGCGCAACAGCACCCACGGGCTACACGCGCTGCTCTCCTGGCTCGTCCGAGCCATCCCGCTGTCTCCCTCGAGCGGGCTCGCCACGAACGGGTGGTGGGGCTGCATGTAGTGGACGACGAGGCGGTCGTGATCGCCCTCCCGCGCAGTCGCTATCGCGCGGTCGGTGATCGCGTCCGCCGGGACCGTCCCGAGGTCGTCGTCCCAGGCGTACTTCCAGAC
>CAYSJP010000237.1:0-3728 GCA_964431395.1 uncultured Halobacteriales archaeon | reverse complement strand
CCGACTGTGGCTTTTCCGGCGTCGTCGTCCGCAACCACGGCGACGAGCCAGCCGACTACGATGCCGGCACGATCGCCGAGCGGTACGGGGTCGACGTCGTCGACGGCGTCGAGATTCGCGCGGGGAGTCGCTCGCGGGCCGGCGGGGTCCTCGGCTCACACCGCCCCGAACGCACGGTCGTCCTCGTCCACGGCGGGAACCCCGACATCAACCGCTTCGCCGTCGAGAACGAGGCGGTGGACGTGCTCGCACACCCGATGGCGGGCGAGGGCGACGTCAACCACGTGATCGCGGAGGCGGCCGCCGAGAACGAGGTGGCGCTGGAGGTGGATCTCTCGGGGGTGTTGCGGGCGTCGGGTGGCCAGCGTGCCCGCGCCATCGCTGACCTCCGGAAAATCCGGGAGTTGATCGACCACGCCGATGCCCCCTACGTCGTGAGCACCGACCCGCGATCGCACCTCCAGATGCGCGCGCCCCGCGAACTGATCGCGGTGGGCAGGACCATCGGGTTCGACGGCGAGGCGATCGAGGCAGGGCTGGCGGAGTGGGAACGCATCGCGGAGCGCAATCGCGAGCGTCTCGACCCCGACTACGTCGCGCCGGGCGTGTGGCGTGGCGGGGACGGGGGCGACGGCGACGACGAGGGAGGTGAGAGCAGGTGAAACACCTGCCCAAGCATCTCCGGCCGCGGTACCGATACCTCTGGGTCCGGATCGAGGCGTGGCCGGACGCCGACATCGACCGCCGGGGGTTCCAGGCCGCGGTCTGGGCGGAGGCGCGCGGGCTGCTGGGGGACGCCGGGAGCGCGGCGGTGGACCCGACGGTCGTTCGGTTCGGCTTCGTCGACGGCGTGGGAACGGCCGTCGTCAGGCTCCGGCGCGACGAGGTCGACCGCGGGCGGGCGGCGCTGGCCTGTGTCGCGGCGGTCGACGGGGAACCGGTCGGGATCCGGATCGTCGGGATCAGCGGCACGATCCATGCCGGTGAAGAAAGGTATATGCGTGCCCGACCGGAAGAAACAGGTGAGAAAACGGTCGCGTTCGGGAACGCCGAGCGGACGGCAGTCGTCCGGTCGGACCGCATCGACGTGCGGACCGACGGCGCGTTCGCGGGGGCGACGGATCTCGATCTCCAGAGGTAACCTATGCAGGGACAAGCCCAACAGCAGGCCTACGACCGGGGGATCACCATATTCTCCCCGGACGGACGCCTGTACCAAGTCGAGTACGCACGCGAGGCAGTAAAGCGCGGGACGGCCAGCATCGGCGTCAGGACCGCCGAAGGCGTCGTCTTCGTCGTCGACAAACAGAAGTACTCCCCGTTAGTCGAGGAGCGTAGCATCGAGAAGCTGCACAAGGCCGACGACCACGTCGGCATCGCGAGTTCGGGCCACGTCGCGGACGCTCGCCAGCTCATCGACTTCGCGCGCCAGCAGGCACAGGTCGACCGACTGCGATACGAGGAGCCCATCGGCGTCGAGACGCTCACGAAGGCCGTCACGGACCACATCCAGCAGTACACCCAGATCGGCGGCGCCCGACCGTTCGGCGTCGCCCTCATGATCGGCGGCATCGAGGACGGCGAGGCGCGCCTCTTCGAGACCGATCCCTCGGGGACCCCGCGGGAGTGGAAGGCCCTCGCCATCGGTGAGAGCCGGAACGACATCCAGGAGTACCTGGAGGAGCACTACGAGGAGGACGCCGACCTCGACGCGGGCGTCGAGCTCGCGCTGGGCGCCCTCGCGTCGGTCAACGACGGCGAACTCTCGCCCGACGGCGTCGGTGTCGCGACGGTCGACGCCGAGAGCGAGCAGTACATCGACCTCACCACCGACGAGGTCGAGGAGTACCTCGAGGAGTTCGATCTCCTGGCGGAGGACGACGGTGACGAGGACGAAGACGGGGACGGGGACGAGGAGTAGGGCTCTCCCGCTCCCGGGAGGAGCCGTCCGTCGTTCGCGCTCCCGGGAAAGTTCTTTGTAAGGGTCACCCATAGCCCCGGGTATGATCTCGCTCGAAGATGCCGTGACGGCGCGTCTCGAATCCCACGGGACGCGGTTCGAGGTGCTCGTCGACCCGGACGCCGCCCTCGCGATCAAGCGCGGGGAGTTCGACGGCGACTTGGAGGAAGTCATCGCCGCCGAGGACGTGTTCGAGAACGCCTCGCGGGGGGATCGCCCCGCCGAGAACGACCTCGAGGAGGTGTTCGACACGACCGAGCCGATGGAGATCATCCCGGAGGTGATCGAGCGCGGCGAGATCCAGATCACGGCCGACCAGCGCCGCGAGATGCAGGCACAGAAGAAGCGCGCGCTCATAAACCGGATCACGCGCAACGCGGTCAACCCCCAGATGAACGACGCGCCCCACCCCCCCGAGCGCATCGAGTCCGCGCTCGAGGAGACGGATTTCCGGGTCGATCCCATGGAACCCGTCGAGAACCAGGTCGACGAGGCGCTGGATGCGCTCCGTCCCGTGATCCCGATCCGCTTCGACACCGTGACCATCGCGGTGCAGTTCCCGCCGGAGTACGCGGGCAAGGCCCAGTCACAGATCCGCTCTTTCGGCGAGTTAGACAGCGAGGAGTGGCAACCCGACGGCTCCTGGATCGGCGTGGTCGAGTTCCCCGCGGGAATGCAGGACGACTTCTACGACCTCGTCAACGAGGTTTCGAGCGGCACGGCCGAGACGAGGATGGTCAAGGACGAGGACGACATCTCGACGCGGTGATCGGTGTAGCGAAGCGACGCTCGCAAAACCGCCCGGCGACTACCCCTTTCTGAAGCCGAGGAAGAACCCGCCGGTGAAGCCCGCGCCGACCGGTAGCGTCGACAGCAGGGAGTCGAGGTAGCCCGCACCCGCCGATCCCCCCTCCTGTGCTGCGTCGGTGACGTTCGCCGACGCGTTCGTGATCTTCTTCCAGTTCACGTTCAGCACACCCCGGGTCTCCAGGAACTTGAACAGGGCGAGTTCGAGGCCGATCAGGACCGCGATCAGCTTCGCGATCTTCTTGGCCGCGAAGCCGATCACACCACCGATGATCGCGCCGCCGCCCGCCTCGATTCCGATCTGCTGAAAGGAGATCCCATCGAGTTGTGCCGGCACGAGTCCGATCGCCAACGCGATGCCTTCGGGTACCATACCCGGATGTATCAACCCGGGTATTTATTGATTTTGTGGTCACCCGGACGTGTGTCCGCGGCCGGATTTAAATACGAGGACGCCCTATGGCGTGGCGAGTGACGGACGCACACGAGACTACGGCGGTCATCGCGAAACGCGTCGATGGCGGCACCCCCGACACCGACGAGATCACCGACCTCGCCCGCGCGGCGGGCTATCAGGTGGCGGGCGAAGTCGTCCAGTCCCGGAGCGAGGACCCCGAGTACAACATCGGCGACGGTAAGCTGGACGAACTCGCGGCGCTGATCGCCGGGACCGGCGCCACGACGGTGATCTTCGACAACCGGATGGGGCCCTACCAGACGTACAACGTCGGCAACCGTCTGCCCGACGGCGTCGAGGTACTCGACCGGTTCACGCTCATCCTGCGGATCTTCGGGCAGCGTGCCGACACCCGGAAAGCGCAGTTGCAGGTCGAACTCGCCGAGTTGCGGTACGAACTCCCCCGGGCCGAGGCGAAAACGAGCCTCGCGAAGCGCGACGAGCGCCCGGGGTTCATGGGCCTGGGCGAGTACGACGAGCAACGCGAGCAGGACATCAAGGCCC
>CAYSJP010000236.1:0-3768 GCA_964431395.1 uncultured Halobacteriales archaeon | reverse complement strand
GACGACAAACGTTATGCCACGACGTACCAACGTGGATCGTATGCGGTCGATCATCGGAACCCCCCAGAAGACCACGAGTGGAGGGCAGCCATGAGCGGCGACATCGACTTCGAGTACAACGTCCCGGTGTTCGCGGGCGCGCCCGACTCGGGCACGGAGCCGGTCCACCGCGACACGCCCCGATACGAGGAACTCGACTGGGAGACCACGCGGATGGGCATCGAGACCGCCGAGGAACTCGGCTTCGACGCGGTGTGGGCGCCCGACCACCTGATGCTGGGCCGGGACCACGCCGAGTACGAGTGCTGGACGCTTCTGAGCGCGATCGCGGGGTTCACCGAGGACGTCAACGTCGGCTCGCTCGTGCTGTCGAACGACTACCGCAACCCGGCGCTGGTCGCGAAGATGGCGGCCACGCTGGACGTGATCTCGGAGGGGCGGCTCGAACTCGGTCTCGGCGCGGGCTGGCACGAACCGGAGTACGACGCCTACGGCTGGGAGTACCGCGACGGGTTCGAGCGCCTGATGCGCCTGGACGAGGCGATCCGGCTGATGAAGCGCATGTGGGCCGACGACGGGACGGGCGCGAACTTCGAGGGCGAACGCTACCGGATCGAGGACGCCTACTGCGCGCCGGGGCCGGTCCAGGACCCCCACCCGCCGATCCTCGTCGGCGGCACCGGCGAGGAGGTGACCCTGAAGCTGGTCGCGAAACACGCCGACGTCTGGAACACCGACGTCTTCGAGGGTGACCCCGAGACGCTCGCACACAAGATCGGCGTCATCGAGGACCACTGCGAGACGGTCGGGCGCGACCCCGCGGAAATCGAGTACTCCTGGGACGGCCACGTGATCTGCACGCGCGACGAGGAGAAACGCGAACGCCTGCTCGACCTGATGACGCCGATCCAGTTCGAGGAGGAACTCGTCGACCAGCCGGACATCACCCGCGAGAACGCCGGGGAGTACTTCGTCGTCGGGACGCCCGAGGAGTGCGCCGAGGCCATCGAGCGCCGGATCGACGTCGGCATCACGAAGTTCCAGGGCTGGTTCATCGACTTTCCGGACACGAGCGGGATGGAGCTGTTCGCCGACGAGGTGATCCCGAACGTCGGCTGATACTGATCGTCGTCGTCTCTTGCCGGTGCTCGCCGCCACCCGATCACGGGCGAGAGGGCGACGATGAGCGTGGTCAGGCGGGGGCCTGGAGGTCCGCCACCAGTTCGTCGCTGAATCGCTCGGCGTGTTCGACGTGTGGCAGGAGGCGCGCGTTGTCGAAGACGAGGAGGCGCGCGTCGCCCGCCTCCGCGAGGTCGCGACCGTAGGAGAGCGGCGTGATATCGGCCTCGCGACCCCAGATGAGGGTGACCGGCACTTCGCAGGCCGCGAGCGTCGTGCCGAGGTCGGTCGCCGGGTCGAGATAGCCGCTCACGAACGATGCCGGCGCGAAGCGCGCGCCGGTCTGGTGGGCCGCCCGCCACTGGTACTCCACGCGGTCGGCGTCGATCTTCCCGGGGTCGTAGTAGGAGTGGTCGGCGCCGAAATACCGGATCGAGGGTTTGCTCGCGACCAGGTTGAACAGGGCCGTCCCCAGTAGCGGGCTCCGCAACAGCGTCCGGACTTTCGGTCGCCTGAGTCCCATCGTCGTCGCTGTCGGGCAGATCAACACGAGCTTCGAAAAGACGCCGGTCTCGCGCTGTGCGATCGTGGCGTAGGAGCCGGACAGCGAGGAGGCCACACAGATCGCCCCCGGCGTCACGTCGTCGCCGAACTCGCGGACGAAGTCGGAGTAGAGGTCGGCGTCGTACTCGACCGGCGGGCGGTCGGAGCGACCGAAGCCGGGGAAGTCCGGCGCGACGACGTGATACTCCCGGGCGAGACTCGCGACGATCGGCTCGAACTCGTGGCTCGTCCCCGCCGCGTTCATGCCGTGCAGGAGGAGCACGGTCCGGTCGGCGGGATCACCGAGCTCCGTGTAGGCGACGTCCATGCCCCGCCAGCGGTAGGAGCGTTCGGTTCCGGGGAGCGGCGCGGGGAGGTCGCCAGCACGCCAGGTGAGCGCGGCGTTCCCGGCTGCCGTCGCCCCGATCGCGCCACCGACGGCCGCGAGCGTTCTGCGGATATCCATGTGAATGGGTTGATCGCCAGTGCGTATATATCATCCGACGGGCGCCGAGTCCGGGCCGTCATCCCGGTCCCCGCGGCTATACGGGGAGAGTCGACTTCTCGTGCGGTCGGTCTCAATAAGATCCTGGTGTACCGTGCGACAGGGTTTTATCAGGAAATCGGGAACGTTCCGGTAATGAGTCGAACGGACGGCCGATCGGACGAGCCAAGAGCGGTGATCCACAGACGGATTCTCGACTTGGCGGACGACATGCCGGAGGCGTCTCTCGAGAAAATCGCGAACGGGGTGAGTGGAGCATCACCCGAACTCGTGGAAAAAGTGCTCACGGAGTACGGCGATCCGAGCAATGAACCGTCGGATGGACCGGGCGACGAAGACGACACGGAGGCTGATCCGACCGAATCAGCCGACACGGGAGACGCAAACGCCGATCTCCCCACCGGGACCGGGGGAAGCCAAGACGCCACGGAACTTTCCGAAAAACAGCGGGAGACGCTGGGGCTGATCGCCCGGAACCCGGACGCGACACAGCGCGAACTCGCCGCGGAGCTCGGCGTCACCGCGGCGACGATAAGCCGGTGGGTCAACGACGTCACCGGGTTCGACTGGAGCGATCGCGAGGCGTTCGTCGCGGGAGTTCTCGACGACCGTGTGGACGACACTGCCGGACCGGATGGCGACGAGGGCGACACTACCGGATCGGACGGTACCCGGAATGACTCGCCCGGTTCGGATGCGGGCGACCCCGGAGACCCACCGGCCTCGACCGCTGGCGGCTCCGATCCAACCAGCGGGGATGTGCTGGATGAGATGGACGGAAACGCCGAGAACGGTCGAACCGGGAGCAACGTCGACAGGGCAATCGAGATCACCGATCTCCGCCGCCGCGTCGCTGCCCTCGAGGATCGGCTAGAGGGGGAGTCCGGTGACGCGGCGACCGGAGAAGTCGGCGGGGAACGCGACGATGTGGGGCCCGACCGGATCGACACCGAACTCCTGCACAAGGTCGTCCACGCATGCATTGCCTCCGAGCGTACGACCGAGGAAGAGGAGATCCGTCTGCTGGATCACCTGCTCGGGTGACGGGGCTCATAACGACTGTTGTAGCGTTTTACCGCTCTGACCGCCCGCCGTCGGGCGGTCGATGCGGTAATTGCCTACAATAGTCATTATCAGCGCTCCTTCGCTTCGAAACAGTCCTCGATCGGATCGAGGAGGTCCTCGACGACGGTGTAGGGGTCGGTCTCGCGGCGGTGGACGGCGTCGACCACCTCGTCGAACCCGCCGCGGGCGTCGATCTCGCGCTCGACCAGCTCCCGCAGGTCGTCCCGGAGCAGCGTTCGGACGGCTTCGGCCTGGCGGGTCCGCGCCTTCTCCGAGTTGAGCCCCGACTCCGCGAGGAAGGTGCCGTGCTCGTCGATGACCTCGAGGAGGTCCTCGACCCCCTCGCCCTCCGTGGCGACGGTCTCGACGATCGGGGGAGTCCAGGCAGCCCCGGAGTCAGCGTCGGTCACCCGGTGGCTCCCCGCCTCCGCGCCGAGGTCGACCATCTCCCGGAGGTCCGAGACGAGCCGCCCGGACCCTTCGAGGTCCGCCTTGTTGACGACGAGCGCGTCGGCGATCTCGAGGATGCCGGCCTT
>CAYSJP010000235.1:0-3818 GCA_964431395.1 uncultured Halobacteriales archaeon | reverse complement strand
GCGTGACCGACGAGATCCCGCCGGAGCGCCGATGCCCGATCTGCGGGTCGCTGAACGTCAATCCCCACCAGGACAGCCTCTGTCCGGAGCACTATCCAGGCGATCCGCCCGAGATCACTCCGCTTGATGAACCACGTTCCGCTATATCGAATCGCGAGCCATCCGTCCAAGAGGCCATCGCCGTCGCTGGCCAGGATCCCGTTGATGACGTCGCCGACGAGCCGGCCGAGGATCCAGCCTTCCGTCTCGTTGATCGATACCTCGCTGGACGATCATCCAGTCGCAACGCCGAGGTCGAAGCTCGCGACACCCAGGATGCGGGTGAAGAATCTGAAGAATCAAACCAGGACTCGTTCCTGGCAGCCGCGATGGGCGACCAAGACGCGGCCGCGCAGTACCGTCGCGATGACGTCGATGCAGACGTGGATATCCAAGACACGACCTCGAACAGTCCCGGTGGTGCCGGGATACCCACAGGTACGCTCCCGCTCGGACAGCTCGACGCGATCGCGCCTGCCGAGCGGCGCCGGGCGGCCCGGAAGCGCGGGCTCGACTGGCCGACGACCGACGAGGCACGCGACCGCCTCCAGAAGACGATCAACGAGGTCCTCCGCCACGAGGACCACCGCGTCGTCGACGCGCCCACGTCGCTCGGGAAGACCCACACTGTTGCGGCGACACGGTGGGGGGCCCGAGAGGAGCTGACTGGTGGCCGTCCCGTGATCCACCTACTGGAGACACGAGATGCTCGCGACGAAGCTGTCGAGATCGCCGAAACACATGGCGGGGAGCACCTAGTCCTCCAGGCCCGCGACGAGGCGTGCCAGGTCGCCGCCGGCGATCACGATCCCCACCCCGAGTCGGACGACGATCGCGACGTGATCACGATCGAGGGCGAGCCTGCGAGCGACTGGCTCGAAACCATGTGTGAGGGACGGGGGATTCCGTTCTCTGCCGCCCACCGACACCTTGAGGACCACAATGATCAGGGCGCGAGCCTGCCCTGCTGCCGGGATGGAGAATGTGACGCAATCGATCAGTGGCGAAAGTACCGTGAGGGAGACTACCCGCTGATCATCGCGACCCACAACTTCGCGTTTGCGCCGGGGGTCCGCCTCGGGAACAACCTCGTCGTCGACGAGGAGCCTGACTACCGCCAGGAACTCTCGACCGACAGGGTCCGCAGGGCTGTCGGAGGCTACCTCCGGCACGTCGACGCACCGGCGACGACCTGGGAGGAGTTCATCCAGCTCGCGACGTTCGATCCGGACACCTGGGACGACATCGCGAACGAGATCGCCAGCGAGGTCGATGCACTCGAAGCCGCGCTAGATCAGGAGCCCGACCGCGAGTGGTACTTCGAAAACGCGGATGCCCACATCCTCGCTCCAGCGCTCGCCCGGGCGATCATGCACGCCGAGGAGCGGACGAACCGGCGCCGGCACGGGAAGACCGTGTACGAGCCACCACGCCTCGATGCCGATGCTCGCGACGACGATGCGTGGAACCGCGAGTGGGTGAGCGTCGTGATGGATGAGACCAACGAGGTCCGCACTGTTCGGGTGGTCCCGGACTTCGGCGCCGCCCGCAGCGTCGTTGGCCTCGATGCCCATCCAGCACTCCCGAAGTGGCAGGCCAACACTGTCCCGTGGATCCAAGACAAGCAGATCCTCGAGCCCGAGGAGCGACAGCTGTGGCGACGCTACGAGCGCGGCCTTCGCGTCGTTCAGGTCGGGGACGCGACCCGCCCGCTCGCGAGCGGGGAGTACTTCGATCGGCTCGGGACCGAGGCCGTCCTCGAGCAGCTCGTTGAGGAGCACGGTCACGACGCCGTCCACACGGCAATCACCGCGAAGAGTGTCGAGGACGAACTCAACCAGATCATGGCCGACGTCGGTGTCGCTGATCCCGAGACCATGCACTACGGCGAGGAGAAGTCCCGGAATGACTTCGCGAACGAGGATCTCGGGCTCGTCCTGGGGTGCATCGATCCCGGCGACGATCATGTCCTGGATCTACTCGCGGAACTCGATCTTGAGGCCGAACCCGAGCGCTCGGATCCCGAGGACTGTGATGATCCCGAGAACGCCGAGTGCGATCACTGCGACGGTGAGGGGTGCTACGAGTGTCTCGGGACCGGGCTCAAACGCAAGCAAGGCCGGGGTTTCATCGGCGAGGACGCCGAGACCGCGGTTGAGATCCTCGCTTCCGTCCGGGAGAACCATACGGCCCAGGCTGCTGGTCGGTATGCGAGGAACCCAGAGGACCGCTCGTCGACGGCAACCGTGTTCGTTCGGACCGATGCGATGCCGCCGGGATTCGCTGACGTCCAAGTACCAGGCGTGACCTGGACGTACTCCGACAAGCAGGAGCGGATCGTCAAGGTCCTCCGAGAGTCCACGACCAGCTGCACGGCCCGGGAGATCGCGAGCGAGGCTGATGTCTCGAAGCGACACGTCACGAGAACACTCGAACGGCTCGTCGACTGCGATGTCGTCGACGCCCTCAAGAAGCAGGGCCCCAACGGCGCCACCCTCTACAGCGATGCCGGCGTTCCGAATAGCGGTGTCGTCGACGTTCAAAGTGAGAACGACGAAGTCGCGACGGACCTCGTATGGGGTTCCTATACGTGGACCGTCGCGGTTCGCGACCCAGTGACCGGGACCGACGGAGGTGATACGGCTTCGACCGAGGACGAGTCTGATTCGAGCAACCCCTGGAGGTGGAGAACGGCCGACCAGGGGGGCGGCTGACGCCATGATTGGCGCTGGATCGACCCCCTCGATCAACTACGGGACCAGCACATGAACCAGCACGCCATCGACGACGATATCGACGATCTCCCACCGAGTGCAAAGTATGTCCTGGACGTGGTGGAGCGCAAAGGACCGATCCGGCGCCAGGAACTTCTCAACGAGACCGACCTACCAGAGCGGACGGTTGATCGCGCCCTCGATCGTCTCCATACTGGCGACTACATCGTCAAGACCCGCGAATCTGGAGACCTCAGACAGATACTCGCCAAACTGGCATCGGAGTGACCTCTTTTCTATCACCCGCAGTTATTGATACGTGTTCGTTCTTGAAGCCGGCCTCGCCGGTGTCCGTTATCCAGCATCGCATATCCATGTCGTCACCAGCTACACCGCCGGACCTACCCGTGCCTCGTTCAGAACTCGTCGACGTACCGGATGATCCCGACGACGTGTTCGGCGCCGTGATCGAACGTAACGATCTCGTTTGCCGCCAGTGTTACTGTCGACTCCGTCGACGTTACGAGATCGAGTCGCTCACCGGCGACGAGCACCACGAGATCTCGAGTTACATCGACTACGAGTTGCCCGAGGGGTACAGATGGGAGTGGGCAGAGCGCGTCTACTACCAGACCGAGACGATCGCGCGACGGTCGCTCGACGCGTACCACCCGGACAACGACGCGGCCCACCCCGAGGACTCGGCCTGTTGGAACTGCGGGTCGATCGATACGGCGCGAACGCCGACGACGCGATCGAAACGCGACGCCGTCCAGGCGGCGGCGAACGTCTCGATGACACTCTGGGAGTACGACATCGCGCATGACTGGTTCGTGTTGCTGGTCCGTGTGAAGACGTACAAAAGCGATCCCGACATGACCGGCGATGACTTCGGCACGTTCTCCAGAGCCATCGCCGATGCGATCCGAGCGCACCCATGAGTTCGTCCCATTGTATCCGCCAGCCGCTCACCGAGGCTGTTCTGGGTTCATCAGTCCAGATCCAGATCGATGGGAGCGAGACAGCCATCGGGGTCAGGACAGCCATCCGGTGGCGTGAACTCAA
>CAYSJP010000234.1:2540-3836 GCA_964431395.1 uncultured Halobacteriales archaeon | reverse complement strand
GAATAGAGAGCTCATCACCGCTGGAGATGCTGATAATACTGTCGGCTGTAAGTCCGTAAAGAATTTTCGCCACCCCGGGGTGGCGAGTATCGTTACGAAGTTACAGCCGACAGTATAACGACACGTCACACGCCGTTTCCTCCGCTACCACGGTGCGGTCGTCACGAGCCCCTGGAGATCAATCCGCTAAGGATGGCGTATCGATGGCTATTTTTATTGGCTAAATTATAACTCGGATGTGAATTCCGACAACGAATCCACGACGACTGAACCGACGAACAGACGGCGGTTCCTCGAGGCGCTGGGCGCGGTGGGCGTGATGGGACTGGCCGGGTGTGGCGGTGACGGTGACGGAGGGACGCCCACGAACACCGAAGGGGATAACGGAAACGGCACGAGCGACACCGATACGGAGACGCCCACCGACACGGAGACACCGACTGACACCGCGACGCCGACCGACACGGCGACACCGACGCCGACGTGCCAGTTGCCGGACGATCCGGCGCCGCTGATCTCCTTTGATGGGGTGTCCGACGGGACGCTGAACGTCTCGCCGAACGCCACCACCATCTCGGGCGTGATCACGAACCCGTACCTGTTCGACATCCAAAACGGGGAGGTCACCTTGGAGGCTCCGAGCGACGAGTGGGAGATCTCGGGCGCGACGAACAACACCTTCGATACGCTGGAGTCCCAGTCCACCCAGAACGTCGAGTGGGAGGTGTCGATCCCCTCGGTGGCGGGCGAGGAGTTCGACCTGACGGCTTCCGCGACCTACGGGGCGCCGGACTGCGAGGAGCCGGCGGACGTCCAGCGTATCCAGGCAGTGCTCGTCGATCCGTACATCGGCACCGAGTGGCAGGATCTCGCGATCTCCCCCGAGTACTACGACGACCTCACTGCGGATCAGGAAGCACCCGGGGAACTCCTGGGCGAGGAGGTCACCGTCGAACTCGACCTCTCCGACTGGGGCGACGCCGTGGACTTCCAGCTCAGGTTTACGGACTACTGGCCCTCCGACGGCTGGGGCCCGCTTCTGTACACCGGTTCGGTGAGTGCCGATGGCCAGGAACTGTACAGTTTCGACCCGCCGGACGACGACGGTAGTCTGATCGTCGACGGTGGGGGCAATGGGGACGCCAACCCGGAGGGCCGGTTCGCCGATGCCAACGGGTACTGGGTGTACCAGTTCGACCTCGCGAGCGAGCTCGACGAGCCGGCCGACGAACTCATCGTCACCCTAGGTATCGCGAACGGGTTCGACGTCGACGGCCGCGAAGGGCTCGAACGCCA
>CAYSJP010000234.1:0-2440 GCA_964431395.1 uncultured Halobacteriales archaeon | reverse complement strand
GGGGAGCCATGTCCGGACCCGGGGTGGCCTTTAATTCCTCGCGGGGCTACAGAACGATGCTTTTCTTCCGGGAGAACGCCTCGATGGTGGTTCCGATGCCCTCCCGGCCGATGCCGGAGGCCTTGTTGCCGCCGAAGGGGACGTCGCCGAGGCCGTGGGAGGGGGCACCGTTGATCCGGACCGCGCCCGCGTCGACCCGCTCGGCGACGCGCAGCGCCCGGTCGTGGTCAGTCGTGAACACCGCGGCGTCGAGGGCGTACTCGCCGCCGTTCGCGATCTCGAGCGCCTCGATCTCGTCCTCGAAGGTGGTCACCGCGGCGACCGGCCCGAACTGCTCCTCGTGGACGATCCGGGCATCGTGGGGGACCTCCGCGAGCAACGTCGGCTCGAAGAAAACGCCGTGCCGATCTCCGCCGCGGACCACCCGTGCGCCGGATTCGACGGCGTCCTCGACCAGTTCCTCGACCCACTCCGCCTGTGACTCGTCGATGAGCGGGCCGAGCGACGTCGACTCCGCGAACAGGTCGCCGGGCTCCCAGCCGTCCATCGTGGCGTCGATCCGGTCTACGAGCCCGTCGTGGACGGCCTCGTGGGCGAGCACCCGGGAGACGGCCGAACAGCGCTGGCCGGCGAACTTCAGCGACCCCGCCGTGCAGGCGCCGGCGGCGTCCTCGAGGTCGGCGTCGGGAAAGACGATCGCCGGCGCGTTGCCCCCGAGTTCGAGGTGGAGTTCGACGATGCCGGACTGGCGGGCGATGCGCTCGCCAGCCGCCGAGGAACCGGTCATCGCGATGGCGTTGACGCGGTCGTCACTCGCGAGGGTGTCGCCGATCACCGACCCCCGGCCGGGGACGTAGTTGAGCGCGCCGTCCGGCAGGTCGACCGCCTCGGTGGCGAGTTCGGTCAGCAGGCCGCCGCTGATGGGCGTCTTGCTCGAGGGTTTCAGGACGACGCTGTTGCCGGCCGCCAGCGCCGGCGCGACCTGGTAGGCGACCGTCGAGAGGGGGTAGTTGTACGGCCCGACACAGAGCACCGTGCCCACCGGTTCGTGCTTGACGAGCGCGCGCCAGCCCTCGTGGCCCTCGGTGGAACCCTCGCGGTACTCGCCGGTCCGGTCGCGGACCTCGGCGGCCGCCCGGCGGAACCGCTCGGCGGCAAGGTCGACCTCGCCGCGAGCACTGCTGATCGGCTTTCCAGCCTCCCGGACGATGGTCTCCGCGAGCCGGTCGCGATCGGACTCGATGCGCTCGGCGATCGCCTCGAGCCAGCCCGCCCGCTCGACGATCGTCGTCTCCCGCATCGGGCGTTTCGCCCGCCGGGCCGCCGCCAGCGCCGCCTCGGCCTCCGCCTCGCCCGCCGCGGAGACGGCCCCGAGCGGGGCCCCCTCGGCGAGGTCCCGGACCGCTATCGAGTCCGATACGTCGCGCCGTTCGCCGTCGATGAAAAGCCGGTGTTCCCGGGGAACGTCGTCGGTTGTCACACACGTCCTATTCACAAGCTATGCATAACAGTTTGGTACCCCGCCAGTTTGGCCGCGGGCGTTTCGTCAGGCGTCCCGTTCCCGGGCGTTCACCGCCAGCACCGGCACGTCGGCGTGTCTGATGATCCGCTCGGTCGTGCTCCCGAGGAGGTGGCGGCTGATGCCCGTCCGTCCCGCCGTCCCCATCGCGACGAGGTCGACATCGTTCTCCCCGGCGTACGCGAGCAGGTCCCGGGCCGGAAGCCCCTCCCGGACCGCGGTGGTCACGTCGACGCCCTCCTCGCGGGCCGACGCGGCGATTTCCTCCGTCGCCGCCTCGCCGGCCGACGTGAGATTCTCGATCACGGTCGTCGGGGGCGTGTAGCTCGGGCTCGCGGACACGGCGCCGACGTCGACCACGTTGACGGCGTGGATGCGGGCACCGGTCTCCCGCGCGATGGCGACTCCGTGCTCGACGGCGGCGGCCGCGGGGTCGCTCCCGTCGGTGGGGAGCAGGATCTCGTCGTAGCCGCCGGCCGTCCGGCTCTGCTCGGTCACGCGGGCCGTCAGGACGGGAACGTCCGCGAGGCGAACCACGCGCTCGGTCACGCTCCCCGCGATGTAGCGGTTCAGCCCGGTCCGGCCGTGTGTCCCCATGGCGATCGCGTCGGCGCCGTGGTCCGCCGCGTACTCGAGGATGGCATCGGAAGGCCTGCCTCTGACCGTCGCAGTCGTGACTCTCTCGGAGTCGCCGATGGCAGCCTCGACTGCGCCGATGGCGTCCTCGGCGTCGCTCTCGAGCCTGGCGACGAACGTCTCGTCGACGCCGCCGGCGTCGAACACCCCGGCGGCTCCCTGGACGTCGACGACGCTCAGCACGTGTACCGCCGCGTCGAACGCCGCCGCGAGGTAGTGTCCGTGTTCCGCGGCCCGGACCGAGTGGTCACTCCCGTCCGTCGGTACGAGGATGGCGTCGTACAT
>CAYSJP010000233.1:0-3861 GCA_964431395.1 uncultured Halobacteriales archaeon | reverse complement strand
GTGGGACGGCCCCCCGACGGTCACTCTCGCGTGCCGCTTCGGGATCGGACGCCCCGATCGTCGGCGAGCAGCGCCACCGGCGCCTCCCGGAGGAATCCGGCGGTCGCGAGCGCCGCACCCAGTAGCGCGACGCCGAGCGCGCCGGCCGCAATTCCGAGGGCGATCCCGGGCGCGGGCACCGGCGAGAGGCCCACCCCGAACGGCGACAGCAGTCCGGCGGCCTCGAACAGCCACAGGACGGCAACGCCGGCGAGAAGCGCGACGACGGTCGCCGCGGCGCCGATCCGGAGGGCGTCCCCGAGGACGATCCGGAGCACGCGCCGGGGGGACGCGCCGGTCGCGCGGTAGATCCCGATCGTCCGGCGGCGGCCCTGGACCGCGCGGGCGAAACTGACGGTCGTCCCGCCGACGGTCATCAGCCCCGCGAGGACGACGATCGCCCCGAGCACGAGTTCGAGGTTGCCGAAGGCGACCTGGGCGCTCCGGCCGATCCCCGACTGCCCGGGCGTCGCCCCCTCCGCGACGGCGGCCGCGATCCGGTCGTCACCCGTCACCGCGTAGGTCGTCTCCGCGACGCTTCGGCCGTCGTTCCGGACCGTGACAACGTATGAGCCGGGCGGGCGCCGCTGGAGTTCCGTCGACAGGGACGTCGACCCCCCGGGCGCGAGGGTCACCTCGCGATCGACGGTCGCCCCGCCCGCCTCGATCCGGACCGTCCGCGAGAGCGTCCGGTTCCAGGGGTTGGCGAGTTCGACCCGAGCCCTCGGGCGGGTCAGAACCCCCGGCGAGGAGGGCTCGACCCGGAGATCGACGATCGGATCCCGCGGTGTGCCCGCGACGACCGGAACGGTCGCGGTGGCGTTCTCGGAGCCCCGACGGGCGGTGATCACCGCCTCGCCCGCCGCGCCGAGCTGGATGGCGGCCACCCCATTCGTGCCGGTGGTGGCGGTCCGGTTCCCGGTTGCGACGGTCGCGTTGGCCACCGGCTCGCCCGTGAGTCGCCGGACGCGCACCCGGAGCGTGCTGTCGGGGGGCGCACGCTCGGGGAGCCCACCGATTTCGATCGCGTCGGGGGAGACGACCTCGATCGCCCGGGTCTGGCCGGCGACGCCGAGCGTGTCGGTTCCCGGCCCCCCGGTGGGAAACGTCACCGGGATCGTCCGACTCCCGCCGGAGGCGAGCGTGACACGCCGGGTGATCGTGGTGCCGTCGAAGCTGATCGTGATCGTCCGCGTCGCCTCCCCCAGCCCGTCGTTTGTCACCCGGATGCCGACCTCGATCGAGTCGTTCGCCGTGGCGCGGTCCGGCGCGGCGACGTCGACGACGCCGACGCTCCCGGCGCCATCGCGTTCGCCGGTCCCGTTCCCGGCACCGCCCGCCCCCTCGGGGACGCCGCCGGTCCTGACGAACTGGACGGAGTCCGGCCCCACCCCCGTCAGGTGCCGGGCGGTGGGAAGGGACACGAGCAACTGGTCGTCGAACACGCCCGGTGCGGCCACGATCCCGACGACGTCGACCTCGGTCACCGCCGGCGCCGTGCTCCCGCCGACGAGCACGCGGTCGCCGAGGTCGATCCCGCGCGTCCGCGACAGGTCGGCGCCGACGAGCGCCTCGGTCCGGCCCTCGGGGTGCCGGCCCTCCGTGATCCGCGTGTCCGTGACCTCGGCGAACGCGGTCGCGTTCACCCCGCGAACGACGAACGCCCGCCCGTCGGCCGCCGCGAACCCGAGGATCTCCGGACTCGCGTCGATACCCCGGGCGCGAAGCCCCGCCGCGTACCCCTCCGGCACGTCGCTCGCGATCGGGTGGGTCGCGCCCGGCTCGACCACGGTCGCGCCATCGGTCGCCGACAGTGGCGCGACGGCGCCACCCATCCCCGCCACCAGCGTCGCGAACAGCACGAACGCCGTGAGGGTGGCCGCGGTCGGCACGAACGTCGCCGGCGCGAGCAACTGCGGCGCCAGCCACGACCTCCCGTCCACTCGCGTCCCCCGTTCCCCGCCGAGTGCGGCGACCGGCCGTCGCACCGCCGGCCACGCAGCCACCACGCCCGCCAGCGCCCCGAGTGCGACCGTGGCGACCGCCAGCACGGCGACGATCCGCGCGATCCCCGGCGTCACCGCCGCCGCGAGCGACGTCGGCAACCCGAGAAACACGGCCGCGTTGACGGCGATGCCCGGCAGGATCACGCCGGCGGCGTACCCCAGAGCCACCCCGACACCCGCGAGCAACGCCCCCCGGAGCCCGAACGCGGCGAGGAGCCCCCGCGGCTCCGCCCCGGTCGAGCGCGCCACGCGAATCGCATCCAGCCGGTCCCGGACCGTCATCCGCGTCACGCTGTAGATCGTCACCGCGACCAGCAGCCCGGCGCCCAGGACCGCGACCGAGAGCACCCGGATGGTCTCCATGGTCCCGAACACGAAGAACGCGAGCGCGCCACGCAGCGGGACGCCCTCGCGTGGTGCGGAGTCCTCGGTGGGCGTGACGACGAGCGCGCCGGTAGTGCCGAGCGAGCGGACCGTGTCGGGCGACGCGACGTACCACTCCGGCGCCAGGACCGTCCGCTCGCGGGACTCGACCCGGAGGGTTCGGGCGCCCGCGGTGCCATCGAGGCTGACGGTTCCGGACTCCTCGAGCGTCCCGCTGGTCGTCCCGTTCGGGGCGGCGAACAGATCGATCGCACCCGCAGAATCGAGCCGGCGTCCGGCGTCGGTCCGCCCCACGACGGTGACGTTCGCGCCAGCAGGCGTCCGCGCGGCGGCGACCGGGAGCACCGCCGCCCCGGAGGGGGCCCCCTGGCGGGCAGCGGCCAGCGAGTCGTACCGCTCCGCGATCCCCGGGGTCCCCTGCTCGCTGGCGATCGCGGCCGTCTGATCGCCCGCGGCGACGACGAGCAACGCCGTTCCCACTAGGAACGCGATCGTCACGGCCACCACCAGCACCGCCAGTCGATCCCGGCGCGACCACCGGGTCACCAGCACGCGGCGATAACTCACAGCTCTCCCTCCGGGGGCGGCTCGTCCCCCCGCGAGCGAAGCACGTCTCGGAGCGTCAGGAGTGCGTGGCGGGACATCAGTGCGTGACCGGTCGCCCGTATCCAGCCGTGACCTGCACCGGACCGCGGGAAACGCTTTCCGTTCGACTACGCCCCCGCGATCGTCGCGGCGCCCGAGCCACTGGTCCGTCGGTACATCGATCGCTCCGCCGTTCCTGCCCCACGGTACGAACATGATCCGTTCACTCCGTCGGGGCCGGGGAGCTGACCCCCGAGCGATCCCCGCTCGCGCTGATCCGTTCGAGCCCCTCCTCGGTGAACGTGTAGCCGGCCGGGAACAGATCGGTCAGGCGCTCGTCGTGACTGATGACCACGAGCGCCGCATCGACGTCCGCTTGCACCTGAAACAGCAGATCCAGCACCTGCTCGGTCGTGTGCGGATCGAGCTGCCCCGTCGGCTCGTCGGCGAGGATGATCGCCGGGCGATTCGCGAGGGCGCGGGCGATCGCCACCCGCTGGCGCTCCCCGCCGCTCAGGCTCGCCGGGTACTGGTTCTCGAGCCCCGTGATGTCCAGTTGATCGAAGACGGAGTCGAGCCACTCGCTCCCGACTTCCCCGCCGGAGCGGTGTTCCTGTGGCAGACGGGCGTTCTCCCACGCCGTGAGGTCGGGGATCAACTGGAAGTCCTGGAACACGAATCCGATCTCGTCCCGTCGGAGCCTGGCTCGCTGGCGTTCCTTCAGCGCGGTCGCGTCGGTCCCACTGATGCGGATCGTCCCGCTCGTCGGCGGCTCGAGCAAGCCGAGTAACTGAAACAGCGTCGTCTTTCCGGCGCCGCTCTCCCCCCGTATCAGGACGCGTTCGTT
>CAYSJP010000232.1:0-3869 GCA_964431395.1 uncultured Halobacteriales archaeon | reverse complement strand
ACCCCCGCTCCGCCGGCTCTCCGTTGTGACGCCCCCCTGAACCGATTCGAGGTCGACCGGGACCGTTTCGTCCGTGTCCGGGTCCCGACCGACGATCGTTCCGTCCTCGTTAACGAGTGTCATCGTTGATCACGCAGTCGTCGTGAGTTCGAGCGCTCCATCCGGTTCGAGGACGAGCCCGGCACCGTCGCCCCACTCGACCGAAACGCACGATTCGACCGTCCCCACGTCGATCGGGTGCGTCCCCCCGGCGGGGATGGCGAATCGAGATTGGCCATTCCGATCGGCCAAAATGGGGTTCCCGTCCGTGCCGGCGGAGTCACCCGACCGGCGCGCCAGTCCCTACTCGAACTGCGGGTTGCCGGTCGTGCCGTCCTGCAGCCGGTTGAGCGTGTAGTGAATCTCCGTCGAAAGCGCGTCGCCGTCCTTCGAGTCTACCCCCTGGATCTCGAGTGCGTACACCCATCCCGGCCGGAGATCCTCCAGGGTGAGCGAGACCGACCGCCCGTCGTCGGTGACCGACGCGTCCGACACGGCGACGTCCGTCACGTCGTTTTTCGGTGATCCGTAGTTGCCCGAGTACTCGTGGTGGTACCGCCGGAACGTGTAGCTGCCCGGCTGGCCGGCCGAGGACGGGGTCGCCTCCTTCGTGAACTCCAGGTCGAATCCGTCCCCGGTGAGGGACATGTCGAGCACCGCGAAGGGCGTGGTTCCGTCCCAGCTGATGACCCTGAGCGCGTCGTCGGGTCGGTCACCGTTCCACCCGTCACGGAACGACTTGCCGGCCCAGAGCTTGCCGTTGGGACCGAACGTGAGCCGGTGTGTTCCCGCGCCGACGACTCCCCCCTCGAGGAACACCGTGCAGGCGCCCTGGACGTGTCCCGCGACCTCGTCGAGCATGACCCGAACGAGCAACGGCTGGACGAACGCCGCGACGAACAGCTGTCCGTCGAAGGGGCCGAACTCGCCGCCGGTCGTGTCCTCGACGACGTCGACGGTGGAGATGCCCATCTCCGCGTACGGGATCTTCACGGCCGCGGGCGTCCGCATCTGATCGAACTCCTCGGCGGTCATCCCCCGTGGATCGACCCCGTCACGCCAGGCGAGGCTCGACGGGAACCCACAGAAGTCACCCTCCGTGACGTGAAACAGCTTGTTCATGCCGACCCAGCCACCCTGCTGGTCGGTCACGAACAGCCTGTCTTCGCTGTCGACCGTGATGCCGTCGCCGACCCGGAGGCCGTCGGCCCAGGGGATCGTCTCACCCTCCGGGGTGATCTTCAGCACCCACCCCCGGTGGGGGACGTGGGCGTCGCGACCGTTACCGATCGAACCGAAGTTCTTGCCGGATTCCCGCACCTCGCCGCGCTTCTCGGCCATCCCGTTCCCGTTTGCCGTCGCCAGCGTGACGTAGTGGTTTCCCTCCGAGTCCGTCGCTGGCCCGCACGCGAACTCGTCGTAGTTCCCGGCGAGCCCGAACTCCTCGGAGATCGTCTCGTACTCCTCGGCCATCCCGTCGCCGTTGGTGTCGCGGAGCCGGGTCAGCTCGGGGCGCTGCATGACGACGAGTTCGTCGGACGCCGGCGCCTGAAGGCCGAACGGCTCGTGTAACCCCTCGGCGAACAGCCGCCACTCGGCGCCGTCGGTGAGGTAGATCTGTCCCGCCTCGTGGAAGCCAACCGCGATGCGGTCGTCGGGGAGGATGGCCATCGCGTCGAGCTTGGGTTCGAGGACGTCCGGGATCGGAATCGCGGCGGAGGTGTATCCGTCGGTCATTGACTCACCCCGACGGTGACGGTGAACGACCCGGCGGCGTCCGGCGGCACCTCCAGCGTTCCGCCGATCCACTCCCCCGCCGAGGCCTCGTAGTCGGCGGCCTCGTCGGCGACGAAGTACGCCGCCGAGTCGACCCCCTCGAGTTCGAACCGGTGTTCGAGGTCGGGGCCACCGTCGGCGCTCGCGATCCGGTGGTCGACGCCCACGCCGTCGAGTTCGTAGTGAAACGTCGGGTACCCGTCCCACACGGAGTGGCCGTGGAACTCCCTGGTTTCCGGCGGCGAAGGGGGGGTCCCGAACTGTAACACCTGATCAGTCGCCGCCGTGTAGTATCTGTCCCCGAGGATCTCCGCCGGGCCGTCCTCCTTGGTCCAGGAGACGGAGAGGAACTCCCCCTGCCAGGCGTACCGGAGATAGCAGTTCACCGCGTCGAAACAGTACGCCAGCTTCCGGTCGGTGTCGGACGTCGGGAGGGCAACCGCGAGGCTCGAGGAACTCGTATCCGGCAGGAACTCCCGGACGACGCGGGCCCGGTTCGCGACGTGCTCGTCGATGTCGGTCGGGGCCTCCCCCGCGAGCGGCGCCGGCGTCGGCGTCGGGGTTACGGGCGTGTCCGGCGGCGGCGACGGTGACGGCGACGGCGACGAGGCCGACGTCGTCGTAGCAACGGTAGCGGTGGCAGTTGGATCCGGGGCTCCGGTCGGCGTGGACGAACTATCCGAACCCTGACATCCGGCCAGCCCGCCGGCGATCACCGCCGAGGAGATCGTCCGAATGAGGCGTCGTCGATCCATGAACATCGTATCGTAACGACAAGTAATAACTGTGTTGTCGGCGGTGGAGGCACACACCCGACGGACAGGTTATTTATACCTTCGAACTGAAAGTGAGCCAAGTGATTCTCGGGTGAACGGTGTCGGATTAGTGTACGTTGGCCTCTTCGGAGTGAGCGGCGTGGTCTGTCTCGCTGCCGTTCCGCGAGCACGCCGGTTCGACGCCCCGGACGTCCGGCGGGGGCTCGTCTGGTTGCTCGCCACGGCGGGCACGTGGGCACTCATCAAGGCCGCGTTCCTCACGATCCCCGGTCCGTTCCGGGAGCTCACGTACACGGTCGGACTCGCCATCGGGTTCGGAACGGTCTGGGCGTGGCTGTACTTCTGTTCTGCCTACACCGGACAGGATTACCACCACAACAGGACCCTGCGGCGCCTCGGCGCGGCCGTCTTTCTGGCCGTGGTCGCGGTCAAGTTCACGAACCCCTGGCACGGATTGTACTTCACGACGTCGGAGGCGACGACGCCGTTCGCGTACCTCGCGATCGAACACGACGTGTTCCACTGGACAGCGACCGGTCTGTCGTACGTGCTGTCCGCCATCGGGATGTTCATGCTGTTTCAGTTCTACTTGGATTCGGGGTACGACACCCGGCCACTCGCTGGCCTGACCGCACTGATCGGCCTCCCGGTGCTTCTGGACATCAGCGCGCAGTTCACGCCGTTTCTGATCGAGTTCATTTACGCGCCGGTCGGCGTTGCGGCCTTCGCAGTCGGCGTCCTGTTCGTGTCCAAGCGCCGTTTTCTGGCGGTACAGGAAACCAGGGGCGACGACCTGTCCATCTATCTCGATGAGAGCGATCGTATACGCGATTACTCACCCGCTGCCGAGGAGGTGTTGCCGGCACTCGGGGCCGCGACCGGCGATCGTCTCTCAGAGGCCGTCCCGGCGGTCGCGGACGTCGTCGACGGCGACGAGCAGATCCTCGAGCGCGAACGCGAGGGGGAGACACGCTACTACTTCGTCTCGGCCAGCAACACTACACTCGGTGACGCGGGGGCGGAGGTGATCCAACTGTCGGACGTGACCCGGACCGAACGCCAGCGTCGCCAACTCATCGAGCGCGAGCGGGAACTCGACAGGCAAAACGAGCGCTACAGGGCCACCATCGACGCCAGTTTCGCCTTCGTCTTCCGGATCGATCTCGAGGGCCGGTTCACCTTCGTCTCCCCGTCCGTCGAGGGGTTTCTGGGCTACTCGCCGGCGGAACTCGAGGGACAGCCGATCTCGGTCACACATCCCGACGAGGAGGCGACCGC
>CAYSJP010000231.1:3504-3930 GCA_964431395.1 uncultured Halobacteriales archaeon | reverse complement strand
CGGCAGCGTACAGCCCGTCGACGACCGTCTCGCCGTGCTCGTTGGTTTCGATGCCACCCATCTGGTAGTGCTGGCCGGGCTTGACTGGCATCGGCTCCTCCAGGGCGTCGACCCCCTCGAAGTCCTCCGCGAGGTGGACGATGTTCTCGAGCCTGTCGAGGATCCGGTCCTCGCCGAGGTGGCGCATGTCCAGGAGGACGTAGTCGTCCTCGAACCCCCGGCCCTCGTTCACCTCGGTCAGTTCGGCGCGCGAGACGACGTCCCGGGAGGCGACCTCGCCCCAGTTGGCGGCGTACCCGCCCTCGTACATGAACCGCTCGCTCTCGCTGTTGTACAGGATGCCGCCCTCCCCGCGGACGGCCTCGGAGATGAGGACGCCCGTCGAGGGGAGCGAGGTGGGGTGAAACTGGACGAACTCCATGTCCT
>CAYSJP010000231.1:0-3494 GCA_964431395.1 uncultured Halobacteriales archaeon | reverse complement strand
CCGTCGCCGGTGTTGGCGACGGCGTTGGTGGTGTGGTCGTACACCTGACCCGGCCCGCCGGTCGCGAGGACGACCCCCTCCTCGGCCCGGAACCCCTCGATCGACCCGCTCCGGATGTCGTAGGCGACGAGGCCGTGACACTCCCTGTCCTCGGGGTCCTCGTGGTCGGTGACTGCAAGATCGGAGACGTAGTACTCGTCGTACACCTCGATGCCGCGCTTCACGGTCTGTTCGTACAGCGTGTGCAGCAGGTGGTGGCCCGTCTCCGCGCCGGCGTAGGTCGTCCGGGGATAAGAGAGTCCCCCGAACGGCCGCTGTGAGACGGTGCCGTCGTCCTCCCGGGAGAAGGGCATCCCCCAGTTCTCGAGCTGGATGGTCTCGGTCGGGCTCTCCGTCGCCAGCGTCTCCACGGCCGGGGCGTCGGCGAGGTAGTCCGACCCCTTCATCGTGTCGTAGGCGTGTGACTCGACCGAGTCTCCTTCCTGGAGGACGGCGTTGATGCCGCCCTCGGCGGCACCGGTGTGTGACCGGACCGGGTGGAGCTTCGAGACGATGGCCACGTCGGCGCCGACTTCGTCCGCGGCGATCGCGGCGCGCAGGCCCGCACCGCCGCCGCCGACGACCAGCACGTCGTGGTGATGCATACCGGTCGGTTGGGATGGGCCCGACTTTAGTTGTCGGTTTTGCGTGGCGGGGCGGTCCCCACCGGAGTCGGTCTCTCCCGGGGGCATCGTGGACCCTCCGCGGGCGTGGCAGCCACTGGCCGTCGATCGGATACCATTCGTCTTTAATACCGCTGGCCGAGGACTGGTAGGAGCGTATGTCAGACATCGAACTCCGGCGCACACAACTGGCGACGCCCGCGAGCGACCCGGGATTCATGAAGAGCGCGTCGAACAGCGACGCCGACGAGGTGTTCCTCGATCTGGAGGACTCCGTCGCGCCGAAGGAGAAAGCCGAAACTCGAGGGCCGCTCGTCGACGCGGTGGAGACACACGACTGGTCCGACACGATCCTCTCCTACCGGATCAACGGGATCGACACGAAGTGGTGGTACGATGACGTCATCGAGGTCGTCTCCAGGGCCGGCGACCTGATCGACGACATCATCATCCCGAAGGTGGCCGGACCGAGCGACGTCCACACCGTCGAGAACCTGCTCGAGCAGGTGGAGGTCAACGCCGGCCTGGAGGTCGGGGGGATCGGTCTCGAGCCCCAGATCGAGGACGGCGAGGGGATGCACAACGTCCACGAGATCGCACACGCCTCCGACCGGCTCAGTTCGATCATCCTCGGCCCCGGTGACTACTCGGCCGCGATGGGAACCCCGGGGCTCGACATCGGCCAGTTCCCCGAGTACCCCGGCCACTACTGGCACCACGCGCTCTCGGAGTGCAACGCCGCCGCCAAGTCCGCCGGGCTCCCCTGCATCGACGGGCCCTACGCGGACATCGAGGACGAGGAGGGGTTCCGGACGTCCTGCAGCAACGCCAACATGCTGGGGTGTGACGGCAAGTGGGCCATCCACCCGACCCAGATCGAGATCGCGAACGAGGTGTTCGCGCCCGATCCCGAGGTCGCCGAACGCGCCCGGCGGATCGTCGACGCCTACGCCGAAGCCATGGACGAGGGCAAAGGTGCCGTGACCGTCGACGGCCAGATGGTCGACGAGGCCACCAACAAGATGGCCCAGGACATCGTCACGAAGGCGGACGCCGCCGGCATCCTCTAGGACGCGCCCGGGGTCGTGTATTCCTCCGACGATTCGGTCGGCTTCAGGAGGTGGCCGTCGGGATCCCCGACGAACGCCGTGTACGCGTCGACGTCGTGATTATCAGGCTCTCGCGGGCCCCGATCGTTCGCCCCGTATCACCGCGCCGTCCGATACGTGTTGATCGTTCACAGGATTTAACATGGTCGGATCCGGGATACTGGTATGGCTATCGAGGACACCGGTGAGACGTGGTCGGCACGCGAACTCGACCTCGACCGTCCCGACGTCGAGGAGCACGTCGGTCTCGCGAGGGATCTCCGGTCGCGGCTCCGCGGTGGCGTCGAGTTCGACGAGTACGCGAGGCTACTGTACGCCACCGACGGGAGCGTCTACAGGGCGGAGCCGGCCGGCGTGGTGTATCCCGTGGACGCCGAGGACGTGCAGGCGGCGGTCGAGGTGGCAGCCGACCACGACGTTCCAATCATGCCACGAGGGACTGGCTCGTCGCTCGCGGGACAGGGCGTCGGGCCGGGCTGTGTCGTCGTGGACGTCTCCCGGCACATGGACGACATCGTCGAGACGCGCCCCGGGGAGAAGCGCGTCCGGGTCCAGCCCGGCATCGTCCAGGACGACCTCGACGACGCGCTCGCGGAGCACGGCCTCAAGTTCGCGCCCGATCCGGCCTCCTCCAATCGCGCGACCGTCGGCGGCGGCATCGGGAACAACTCCACCGGCGCCCACTCGGTCCGGTACGGCATCACCGACGCCTACACCGAGGCGGTCCGGGCCGTCCTCGCGGACGGCTCGCTGATCCACGCCCGCGAGGTGGTGCTTGACTCCCCGGAGTACGAGTCGATCGTCGCCGGGGACGACCGCGAGGCCGCCATCTATCGGACGGTGCGGCGCCTGGTCGAGGACCACGCCGAGGAGATCGAGTCCCGCTACCCCGAGCTCAAGCGCCGGGTGTCGGGTTACAACCTCGACCGGGTCATCTACGAGAACGAGGCGGGCGAGCGCGTCATCAACCTCGCCAAGCTGTTCGTCGGGTCGGAGGGAACGCTGGGGGTCGTCGTGGAGGCGGAACTGTCGCTGGTGACGGTGCCCGAGGAGACGGCGCTGGCGCTGTACTGTTATGCGGACCTCACGTCCGCGATGGAGGCGGTGCCGGTGGCCCTCGAGTACGGCGTCAGCGCGGTCGAGCTGATGGACGACGAGGTGTTCCGGCTGGCGGCCGCCTCAGACGGCTACGCCGAGTACGTCGAGCCGATCCCGGAGGGGACGGCGGCGGCCCTGATGCTCGAGTACGACTCGGAGCTCCACGACGACTTCGGGGCGGCGATCGGGGCGACCACCGAGCGGTTCGTCACGAACGGGGCGGCCTTCGACGTCGTCGAGGCATACGCCGAGGCCGACCAGGCCGACCTCTGGTCGCTCAGAAAGGCGGCGATCCCGCTGTTGATGTCCCTGGAGGGGGACCCGAAGCCGTACCCCTTCATCGAGGACGCGACGGTCCCGCCGGAGGAGCTGGCCGAGTACGTCGGGGAGTTCGAGGACGTTCTCGACGCACACGACACCTCGGCGGCGTACTTCGCCCACGCCGGGTCGGGCACCCTCCACATCCGGCCGATACTGAACCTCAAAGACGAGTCCGGAATCGAGGACATGCACTCGATCGCCGACGACGTCACGGATCTCGTTTTGGAACACCACGGATCCTTCTCCGGGGAGCACGGCGACGGGATGGCCCGCACGGAGTTCAACCCCAAGATGTACGGCGAGG
>CAYSJP010000230.1:0-3958 GCA_964431395.1 uncultured Halobacteriales archaeon | reverse complement strand
GCGGCCGACGACGAGGACGAGACCGCCGAGACCGACGAATCCGCCGACGAGAAGACTGACGCGGACGAGGCCGACGCACGGACCGTCGACCCCGAGGACGTCCCCGATACGATCGAGGACATCGCGGGCGTCGGCGGCGCGAAGGCCGACGCGTTGCGCGAGGCGGGCTACGAGACCGTCGCGGACGTTCAGGGTGCGAGCCAGGACGACCTCGCCGGGATCGAGGGGGTCGGAAACGCCCTCGCGGCCCGCGTCAAGGCCGACGTCGGCGACGTCGAGGTCGAGGAGGAGACCGCGGCCGAGATCGAGGACGAGGCGGCGCCGGAACCGGAAACCGAGGCGGAGACCGAACTCCGGCCGCGCGGGCACGCCGAGAAGACGCCCGACCTCACCGACGAGGAGGAACGTCTCATCGCGAAGCGCAAGGAGACGGCCCGGGAGTTCAACCGCCAGGACCACCACAAGAAGACCCGGGTCCCGAGTTCCTGGCGGCGCCCGAAGGGCACCCTCTCGAAGCAGCGCCGCGGCATCAAGGGCAAGGGCGACACCGTCCAGGCGGGCTTCCGGAGCCCGCGGGCCGTCCGGGGCAAGCACCCGAGCGGCTTCGAGGAGGTGCGCGTCCACCGGCCCGAGGGGCTGGAGGGCGTCGATCCCGACCGGGAGGCGGTCCGGATCGCCTCGACGGTCGGCGGCCGCAAGCGCGCCCGCATCGAGGACGAGGCCGAGGACGCGGGCATCCGCGTTCTCAACCCCACCTACGAGGAAGTGGAGGTGGAGAAATGACCGACCTCAGCGCACAGAAGCGGCTCGCGGCGGACGTGCTGGACGTCGGGAAGAACCGCGTGTGGTTCGACCCCGACGAACAGGGCGAGATCGCCGACGCGATCACCCGCGAGGACGTTCGGGACCTCGTCGACCGCGGGGTCATCGACGCGAAGGAGGCGGACGGCAACTCCCGCGGGCGAGCCAGGGAGCGCGACGCGAAGCGCTCCTATGGCCACGGGAAGGGCCCGGGCTCCCGGAAAGGGAAATCGGGCGGCCGCGAGGACCCGAAGGACCACTGGAAGGGTAACATCCGCGCCCAGCGGCGGGTCCTCAGGGAGTTGCGCGACGCGGGCGAGGTCACGCGAAGCGAGTACCGCGAGCTGTACGCGAAGGCGGGCGGCGGCGAGTTCCGCAGCGTGCGGTACCTGTTGAACTACGCGGAGAACAACTACGGACCGATCGAGTACGACCCGGAGGCAGACTAATGGCGACAGGACCACGATACAACGTCCCGATGCGACGGCGTCGGGAAGGACGGACGGACTACCATCAGCGGTTGCGCCTGTTGAAATCGGGCGAGGCACGGCTGGTCGCGCGGACGAGTAACAGGCACGTCAGGGCGCAGCTGGTGACGCTGGGACACGATGGTGACGAGACGGAAGCGAGCGCACGCTCCGACGACCTGCGGGAGTTCGGCTGGGAGGCGCCGACCGGCAACCTGCCGGCGGCGTACCTCACCGGCTTTCTCGCCGGGGCGCGCGGACTGGCGGCGGGCGTCGAACGGGCGGTTCTCGACATCGGCCTCAACACCGCGACTCCCGGCGCGAAGGTGTTCGCGGTCCAGGAGGGTGCGATCGACGCCGGCCTGGAGAGCCCGCACAACGAGAGCGTCTTCGCCGAGTGGGAGCGCACCCGCGGCGAGCACATCGCCGCCTACGCCGAGGAGCGCGAGGAGCCCCTCTACGGCGGCGACCTCGACGCGACGGAGCTCCCCGAGCACTTCGATACGGTGCGCGAGGCGATCGCGGAGGAGACACATGAGTAACGGAAACGCCTGGGAACCACGGACACGGCTCGGACGCAAAGTACGCGACGAGGAGATCACCTCCATGGAGGCGGCGCTGAACTCGGGACTCCCGATGAAGGAGCCCGAGCTCGTCGACCGGCTCCTGCCCAACATCGACGACGAGGTGCTCGACATCAACATGGTCCAGCGGATGACCGACTCCGGTCGCCGGGTGAAGTTCCGGTGTATCGTCGCCGTCGGCGACCGCAACGGCTACGTCGGCTACGCGGAGGGACGGGAGGACCAGGTCGGCGCCGCCATCCAGAAGGCCATCGAGGTCGCAAAACTGAACATGATCGCCGTCGACCGCGGGTCCGGCTCCTGGGAGGACCGCTCCGACGAGCCCCACTCGCTGTCCCGGCGCACGCGGGGCAAGGCGGGCTCCGTCGAGGTGGACCTCATCCCCGCACCGAGCGGGCTGGGGCTGGCCGCGGCCGACACGGTCGAGGCGATACTCGAGTTGGCGGGCATCGAGGACGCCTGGACGAAGAGCCACGGCAACACCCGGACGACGATGAATCTCGCGAAGGCGACGTACAACGCCCTCCGGAACTCCTCGCAGGCGCGGGGCACCCGCGAGGCCCGCGACGTCGACGAGGAGGTCTTCGAGGAGGTGAGTGGCTGATGAAGGCGGTCGTCCAGCTGCGCGGCGAGGTGAACATCAGCGACGAGGTCGACGACACGCTCACCATGCTCAACCTCGGCCGTGTGAACCACTGCACGCTCCTCCCGGAGACGGACGTCTACCGGGGGATGATCACGAAGGTCCACGACTACGTCGCCCACGGCGAGCCCAGCGCGGGCACCGTCGCGACGCTGTTGCGCCGGCGGGGCGAGCCGGCGGACGGCGAGGCCGACGTCGACGACGACTGGGTGGCGGCGAACACCGACTACGACGGCGTCGGCGCGCTCGCGGCGGCGCTGGTCGCGGAGGAGACGACGCTGTCGGAGGCGGGTCTCACGCCGGTGCTCCGGCTGCACCCGCCCCGTGGCGGCCACGAGGGCGTCAAACAGCCCGTCGCGACCGGCGGCCAGATCGGAACCCACAGTACCGAGGAGATAGACAGTCTGCTCACGGCCATGCGATAACGATGACTAACAAGAAAGACAGACAGCGTGGCTCGCGAACGCACGGCGGCGGCAGCCAGAAAAACGGCCGCGGGGCCGGCAACCGCGGCGGGCGCGGCGACGCAGGTCGCGAGAAACACGAGTTCCACGGCACGGAGCCGCTCGGGCGGTCGGGGTTCACCCGCCCCCCGGAGGTACAAGACGAGGTCGCGGAGATCGACGTCGGCCGTCTCGACGAGGACGCGCCGCTTTTGGTGGTCGACGGCCTCGCCGACGAGGTCGATGGCGGCTACCGAATCGACGCTCGCGACGTCGTCGAGGACGGCCACGAGGCCGACGCGGTGAAGGTGCTCGGCGGGGGGCAGGTCCGCCGCGAACTGACGGTCGTCGCCGACACCTTTTCGGACGCCGCGGTCGAACTGATCGAGGACGCGGGCGGGAACGCGGAGCTAACCGAGGACCACGAGGACTAACTAATGGGCTGGAAGCGGACGGCGGAACCGGTTCTCACGCGCATGCCATCGGTGGAGCGCCCCGAGGGCCACGTCCCGTTCAAGCGCAAGTTGGGCTGGACGGCGGCCGTGCTGCTCACGTACTTCTTTCTCACCAACATCACGCTGTTCGGCCTGAGCCAGGGGGGTGGCGACGACATCTTCGGGCAGTTCCGATCGATCCTCGCCGGCTCACAGGGGTCGATCCTCCAGCTGGGGATCGGGCCGATCGTCACGGCGAGCATCGTCCTCCAGCTACTGGGCGGTGCCAACCTGCTCGGGCTCGACACCAACGAGCCACGCGACCAGGTGCTGTACCAGGGGCTCCAGAAGCTGCTGGTCGTCGTGATGGTGATCCTCACCGGGGCACCGATGGTGTTCTCCGGCGGGCCCGGCGGCGGGTTCCTGCCGGCCGCGGGGTCGCTCACCGTCGGCGGGCTGACGCTCGGCGCCGCCTCCCTCCAGTGGGTCATCTTCGCGCAGGTGTTCATCGGCGGGATCCTGATCCTGTTTCTCGACGAGATCGTCTCGAAGTGGGGCGTCGGCTCCGGGGTCGGCCTGTTCATCA
>CAYSJP010000229.1:0-3978 GCA_964431395.1 uncultured Halobacteriales archaeon | reverse complement strand
CGGCCCGGTCGTCGGCGGCTCCGGGGGCGGGCCGACCGGTGATCCCGTCGTCGTGGTCGTCCCTCCGGGCGGCTGACCGGAACTGTCCGTCGTCGCCGGGGGTGTCGGGCCGCCGGGAGTTCCCGTCGACGGGGCGTCGTCGCCGTTCAGGCGCTGGCGCTCGGCCGCCCGTCGCGGCTCCGCGGGGGTCGGGTCGAACCGGACCCAGCCGACGTCCGAGAAGTACACCTCGACCCAGGCGTGGGAGTCGAGTCCGCGCGCGAGCCAGCGATTCTCGCCGACCTGCTCGCCGGGCGTGTAGCCGACGGCGAAGCGCGCGGGGACGCCCTGGGAGCGCAGCATCGACACCATCGTCGTCGCGAAGTAGGTGCAGTACCCCCGATCCATCCCGAAGAGGAACGACGACGCGATGTTTCCGCTCGGGCGGTCCACCTCCAGGGAGTAGTTCTTGTTCGCCTCGAGCCACGCCTCGATCGCGTTCGCGGCTTCGTAGGGATCCTCGGCGTCCGCCGTGACCCGGTCGGTGAACTCGGTCAGTCGATCGGGCGTCGACGCCGGGAGGTCGAGGTACCGGTTTTCGATGCGGTCGGGGTAGGGCTCGCCGCCCGCCCGGAGCGCCTCCGTCGAGGGGTCCGGACGCAGGCTGCGGACGGTGTAGCGCTCGCCGTTCCCCAGCGCCTGCCGGGGCTGGAACCCGCCCATGCTGGTCACTCGGGCGCGGGCGTTCACTGACACCTCGACCGGCTTCCACGCCGCCGGCACCGCCGCGAGGCGCGACCGCATCTCGAAGGACTGCTCGATGGTCTCGGTCTCACCCGGTGGCGACCGGAGTCGGCCGTCGTAGTCGGCGGTGCCGCCCGTCTTGACCCACCCCTGCCCGGTGTAGCGGTCGAACGCCCCGACGCGCCAGTAGGACCGCTCGGTCGACCGCACCTCGAAGCGTTCCTCCGGCGAGAGGCTGATGCTGCCCTGGATCCGCAGGCGGTCGTCGTTCGCGATGAGGCTGCTCTCGACGGTGCCGCCGCCCGCCGCGGCCGACCCGGCGCCGGTCGACACCAGACTCACCGCCGCCGTGACGACGAACACGACGGCGATGAGCGAGAGCAGGGCGTCCCGGTTTCGCTCGGTGCCGCCCTCCAGTTCCAGGCGCCCGAACCCGACGACGCCGATCACGCCCACCGCGGCGACGAGCCCCGCCGTCGTCCCGAGGTCGCCCGTCATGAGGAAAAACGAGACGATCGCAGCGCCCACGAGCGCGCCGAGGGTGTACCGGCGCCCGAACACCAGGTACCACGACGCGAACAGCGGCGCAGGCGTGATCGCGAAGATCCAGACGTCCGCGCGCAGGATCTGGAACACGGACAGTCCCGCGAGCAGCGTCCCGACGTCCTCGATCAGCCACTCGACCCGGATCGCCGTCGCCGGCACCGAGAGGAAGTACCCGATCACGCCGACGAGGAGCACGCCGCCGGCGATCGCCAGCCCCCGTCCCGTCGGCAGTCGCCCCGAGAGCGTGAAGGCGACCCCGACGGCCGTGGCGCCGAGGGTGAGAAACCAGGTCACGAGCGTCGCGTCGCCCACCACGGACAGCACGTTGTACCCCACCCAGAGGTACGGCGCCGAAACGAGGACGGCCGCGAGGATCGCGAGGAGCCGGAACCGCTGGCGGCGCGCCGCGTCGATCGTTTCCACGTACATCAGGCTGGCACCGGACGCTCGCTCTCGGGAGTCCCCGGTTCGCCGACGAGTTCGTCGATTCGCAGCGTCTGCCCGCTGGTCTCTAACAGGACGCCCTCCTCGGTGCCCGAGACGTGGAGTTCCGGCTCCGCGGCCCTGTGGTCCCGGAGCGTCCCGGCCTCGAACCGGGCGAGCGTGTCGAGGAGGTCGTTTCGGTGGTCGATGCCGGTCGCCGGCGCGATGTCCGCCGACGCGGTCCGGAGGCCCACCTCGAGGCCGGCCTCCATCAGGAAGACGAGCAGGCTCGCGGCCGCGTCGGCGGTCGCGTCGACGCTGCCCGGGACCGCATCCACGGCCACCGTGATGGCGTCGATGCCCTCCTCGCTCGCCGAGAACTCCGAGACGAGAAAGCCATCGTCGGCCGTCTTCGCGCTGGACTTCCAGTGGATGTCCTGGGTCGGGTCGCCGGGGCGGTACTCCCGCAGGTAGTCGAAGTCGCCGCGCTCGGGGCCGAAGTCACCGTACTCTGGGTAGATCTCGCCGGGCGGGACCGAGACCGGGAGCACCCGCGGGCGCACGAGTATCTCGTCGATCTCGGAGTGGGTGTGGGTGACGGACGCGACGCCGAGGACGTCGGTGACCTCGATCGACAGCGGCCCGACGGCGTGCTCACCGCGCTCCGGCAAGGAGAGTTCGTACTCGATCGGGGCACCGGCGAGCGTGACGAGACGCTCGTTCCCGGTGGCTTCGAGCCCCGGTCCGACCGCGTCGTGGAACCGCCCCCCGATCGTGTCGTCGACCTCGACCTCGACGGTGACCGTCACCGTCGCCTCCCGCGTTCCCCGCTCGGGGAAGTCCCGCGTGATCTCCGGCTCGTCGACCCGCCAGACCTGGAACAGCCCGACCGCGAGGGCGACCAGACCCGGGGCGACGATCGCATCCAGGCCCCGGGGGCCGTGCAGAAAGGCGGCCACTCCCGCCCCGGCGATGATGACGACGACGCCACGGCCGCGCCGCGTGAGCCTCATTGGACGGGAACGCGGTCGAGCGCCGCCCCGACGACCTCGCGGCCGGCCTCGCTGCCGATCCGGTCGTCGCTGGCGCGCCGGACCCGGTGTCCGAACACCGACAGCGCCTCCTGTTTCACGTCGTCCGGGACGACGTACTCGCGGCCGTCGAGCACCGCGCGGGCTTTCGCCGCCCGGACGAGCTGGAGCGACCCGCGTGGACTCACGCCGAGGACGGCGTTCTCGCGGGTGTACTCCGCGAGGTCGATCACGTACCCCCGGATCGGCTCCTCGACGGTGACCCCGATGACGGTCTCGCGGGCCCGCAGGACGTCCCGTTCGGTCGCGACGGGGGTCAGGTCCTCGATCGGGTGGTGGCCGGCCGCGCGCCGGAGCACCTCCGCCTCGTCCTCGCTTTCGGGGTACCCCATGCGGAGCTGTTTCATGAACCGGTCGATCTGGGCCGCCGGGAGGTCGTAGGTGCGGTCGCGCTCGACGGCGTTCTGGGTCGCGATCACGACGAACGGCTCGGGCATGAAGTGGGTCTCGCCGTCGACGGTGACCTGGGCCTCCTCCATGGCCTCGAGCAGCGCGCTCTGTGTCTTGGGGGGGGCGCGGTTGATCTCGTCACCCAGGACGACGTTGCCGAACACCGGTCCGGGCTGGAACTCGAACGTGCTGGTCTGCTGGTTGTACACGTTCACGCCGGTCACGTCCGTCGGGAGGAGGTCGGGCGTGAACTGGATCCGGGAGAACTCACAGTCGATCGACCGGGCGACCGACCGCGCAAGCATCGTCTTCCCGACGCCGGGGACGTCCTCCAGGAGGAGGTGCCCGCCAGCGAGCACCGCGATGAGCACCTCCTCGATCTCGTCGTCCTTGCCGACGATGACTCGGGAGACGTTATCGATGATCGACCTCGAGACGTCGGCCGCCTCGGATACCGTCATCGGTTCGATGGCGTCTGGGGCTGTCGCCTGCGCGGGGTTCGTGTTTGTGCGTGTCATATATCGTGGACGGGAGAGGTCACGAAACAGCTGATTGTAACTAACTAACAGGAGCCATGGTACGTATGTCTGTCGGGCCTCGCGTGGACTGCCGGTAGCGAAACGGTTCGCGCGGAACGGCCGCCGCGCGGCGCGTCCGACTCCCGCCGCGAACCGGTCGGTCGGTGGTCATGCTCCTTTCCCCGTTCCCGGAGCAGGTAAATGTTGTTCCCATTCCATCCCGATTTCCCGTCGATTCCGTCGTGACTTCGTCCCGATTCCGTCGTGATACCCTGCCACGGCTCACC
>CAYSJP010000228.1:356-4038 GCA_964431395.1 uncultured Halobacteriales archaeon | reverse complement strand
CACCCCAACCGGACCGGGACGGCGGACCGGAGCGTGTCCGGTGTCGGTACTGCGGGACAATGAACGGCCCCGAGTTCACGCGCTGTCGAAACTGCGTCGAGCAGCTCTGAACCGGTTCCGTTTTTATACCGGGACGCGAACGGGGCGACATGGTCGGGGAGATCTCCGCCGCGGAGCTTCACGAACGCCTGGACGCGGGCGAGGCGATCCAGGTGATCGACGTCAGATCCGAGCGCGTGTACCGGCGCGGACACATCCCGGGGGCGGAGAACGTGCCGATCACCCGGTTCACGGACGCGATCGAGGAGCACGACTGGCACGGGGAGATCGTCGTCGCCTGTCCACACGGGAAGAGTTCGCTCCAGGCCGCCAGACTGCTCGAAGCCTACGAGGAGACGGGAGAGGAAACGCGCATCGCGAATCTCGCGGACGGGTACGACGCCTGGGAGTACGGCCTCGAGAGTGGCCCGGAGGGAGCCGGCTTCGGGGGTACCCCGGGCGAGTCCGGCGGCGACCCGAAGGGGGCCGATCCGCCGTTCTGACGCCGACAAGTGTCGACGAACGATAATTTTATATATTATGTTACGGATTACTTTCACACATGCCGGAGTGCCACAACTGTGGGTCGTCAGTCACGGAAGCGTATGTCCGAGTGTTCGCACCTGACGGGATGGATCGTCCCAGAGTCTGTCCCTTCTGTGAGGATAAAGTGCGGGACGGCGCGGACGTGCGCGATGCACGCTCCGTGCGACACTAGGATTCCATCGGGGGGCTCGTCCTACACCGGCACAACCATTTTGAAACCAGGGGTCCAGCGACCCGTATGCGCGTCCGTCAGGTCCTCCCGCGCGACGCGATCCCGAGCGTCGACGACCCCGTCTTCGGCCCCGATCACGCCGGCGACCCCGACGACGCCCTGATCGTCCTCGACACCTCGCCAGCGCGGGCGTATCCGGTCCGGTTTCTCCACTACCACGAGATCGTGAACGACCGGCTTGATCGACCGATCGCCGTCACCGGTGACCGGCGACCCGAGGCCGTCGCGGTGACGTGGTGTCCGCTGTGCGGGAGCGCGGTCGTCTACGACCGCGCCGTCGGCGACCGGGCGTTGACCTTCGGCGTCTCGGGGAAGCTCGCCGCCGACGACCTGGTGATGTACGACCGGGAGACGGGATCGGAGTGGAAACAGTCGACGGGGGTCTGCATCGCCGGCCCCCTCGAGGGAAAGACGCTGCGTGCGCTCCCGTCGGGACTGACGACCTGGGGGCGTTTCCGGGAGTCGTGTCCCGCGGGCCGGGTGCTCCAGCCACCCGGCGGGGAGAGTGAGGCGAGCGGTCCCGGCGAGGAACCGCGGGAGATCGAGTACGACGCCGACCCCTACGAGGCGTACTTCACGGCCGAGGGGTTCGGCCTGGGTGCCCACCGGGGGACTGGCGGGCGCGAATGGGGTCGCGCCGACCTCGATCCCAAGGAGGTCGTCGTCGGGCTGGCGTTCGGCGACGAGGCGGTCGGCGTGCCGGCCCGGTTCGTCGAAGAGGCCGGCGGCGCGCTCGCGCTCGGCGTCGGCGCCCGGGACGTCGTCGTCTTCGCCTCCGGGGCGGGGCTACACGCCTTCGAGAACCCGGGATACGGGTTCGAACCGACGGACGGGAGGGGGTTCCGGGCCGACGGGACCGTCTGGGACCCCGAGACCGGGGAGAGCGGTGACGGACGCGTTCTCGACCGGGTGTCGATCCGGCGGCTGTTCGCGTTCGCCTGGCAGGACGACCACGGAGCGGACGCGTTCTACGATCCGGAGTGAAGAGCGAGAACAGCCGGTATTAGAGGTCCTTGTCGACCCTGACTTCGGAGTCCGTCACGGTGACTATCGAGTCGGCCGGCACCTCGATGTCGTCGTCGTCGGCGGAACCGAATCCGAGTCCCTGCAACACCGCTTCCCCGATGTCGGGGTCCGGTTCGACGTAGGCGACCTGTTCGCCCGGATCGACCTCGGTGACGATGCCGATCTCCTCGGCCTCGATGTCCATGAGAAACTTTCCTTCGTCTTCCGGAGATAGTACGCTCATTGCGAATCGGCGTTCGGTTGCCCGCCGGATAAGTATTGATGCTTTCGATCGCACGAAATACGGCCGGGGGGTGGTTATCAGTTGTTCTGGATCGCGTCGATCACCATCGCGGAGGCGATGACGACCTCCTTGGGGACGTTGCTGGCGTCGTCGATCGTGATGGCGTACTTGTCGCGAATCGATAACTTCCCGTCGATGTTCCCCACGTGGCTGCCGTCGGGCTCCGTGATCTCGTACTTGTGAGGGATCAGCTCCCCGAGGGGAACGAAGCCACGCGCCAGGGTGACCAGCGCGCCCCGGGAGTTGATCTCGGCGAGGGCGGACCCATCGGGGTCCCGGATCGTCCAGGTGTCCCGGAACGTCGAGAAGTCGTTGTCCAGCACGACGACGTCCTCGCCGGTCCGGGCATCGGTGAGGGTGTAGTCGCCGGCGATGTCGATGATCCCGCCTGCCTTGACGGTGAACACCTCCTCGCCGTCCCCGTCGACGAACGGGAACTCCTCTTTCATCTTGAACATCCCCTGTTTGCCCCGCAGGACGACGTTGCCGCGGGCGTCAGTCGCCTTGTACTTGTTGCGGATGAGCGACTGAGCCACCTCGTAGCTGTCGTCGTGCAGGTCCAGGCCGGAGATGCCGTAGGTGGACATGATGACTCGAACTCCACGCTACGCGATACTAAAGGTTGGTTTCCGGTCGGGCTCCCGAGCGATTTCCGTTTGCGGAGGAAAGACGGCGTCTACGGGAAAGCGTATTCCTCCCGGGTGACGCGTCACCCACGTCCATGGCGAGGTGAAACGCCCGTGACAATGACTCGTGTGGGTGATTACCGTATCGACCGCCCGGTGCGGGCGGTCGGAGCGGTAAAACGCTACACGGGTCAGTATGAGAACTGCGGCGCCGCCATCGCGAACGAGGGGTACCCCTGTCCGGAGTGTAGCGGGATCCCGACCCCGGAGTGACGACCGACCGAGGGGAGGTCCGGATCCGTGATCCCGCGAGAACGGGCTATTGATGTGGGTGGGCCCACTGTAGTCTCGTAACGAATGGTCCCCGAGAGAGACGCCGACTCGTTCCCCCAGCCATGACCGAGGAGTACATCCGGGTCCGGGGCGCCGAGGAGCACAATCTGAAGGACGTCGACGTGGAGATTCCCCGCGAGGAACTGACCGTGGTCACCGGACTGTCGGGATCGGGCAAGTCCTCCCTGGCCTTCGAGACCGTGTACGCCGAGGGCCAGCGCCGGTACATCGAGTCGCTGTCCGCGTACGCCCGGAACTTTCTGGGCCAGATGGACAAACCACAGGTCGAGTCCGTCGAGGGGCTCTCGCCGGCCATCTCGATCGACCAGAAGAACGCCGCCAACAACCCCCGATCGACGGTGGGAACGGTCACCGAACTCCACGACTACCTCCGCCTCCTGTACGCCCGGATCGGGACGCCCCACTGCCCCGACTGCGGACGGGAGGTGGGCGAGCAGTCCGCCGGGCAGATGGTCCGCCGGATCCTCGAACTCCCCGAGGGGACCCGGCTGAAAGTCGCCGCCCCCGTCATCCGCGACCAGAAGGACGCCTTCGAGGACCTGTTCGACGAACTCGTCGCCGAGGGCTACTCGCGGG
>CAYSJP010000228.1:0-320 GCA_964431395.1 uncultured Halobacteriales archaeon | reverse complement strand
ACCGACTCCGT
Source organism: uncultured Halobacteriales archaeon (assembly GCA_964431395.1). GTDB lineage: Archaea > Halobacteriota > Halobacteria > Halobacteriales > Hikarchaeaceae > CAYSJP01. Next base: position 309 of record CAYSJP010000228.1, on the reverse strand, counting down.
CGAGACCGCCCTCGAGGAGGCCGACGGCGTGATCAAGGTGATCGTCCCCGACCCGCCCGAAGGAGCGAAACTGGGCGGGGCGACCGCGCGCTCGACGGGCGACCTGGCGGAGGCGACGGCCGACGAGGCGGCCCCGGACGTGGAGAACGGCGAGGGCGACGACCGCCTCGTCGTCGAGTTCTCCGAGGAACTCGCCTGCACGCACTGCCACGTCGACCTGCCCGAGATCGAGACGCGCTCCTTTTCGTTCAACTCGCCGCACGGCGCCTGCCCGGAGTGTGAGGGCATCGGCGAGACCAAGGAGGTCGA
>CAYSJP010000227.1:0-4043 GCA_964431395.1 uncultured Halobacteriales archaeon | reverse complement strand
TATACACCGACGACCCGACGCAATCACGCCCCGGCGTCGTCCTCGGACACGCCGGGTGCCTCGCCGACGTCCACCTCGCCCGGCTCGGCACGTCCCCCGACGACCACCTCGCCGTCCGCGTCCTCGACGTACACGTCGTCCGCGAACCCGCCTTCCGCGTGGGGGTGCTCGGGCCGATCGAGCCTCTCGGGTGTCGCGGGCGCGTCCGGAACTTCCCGCGTCCGGAACTCGCCTAAGGGGTCGTCGATCGTGATCCCGTGGGCCTCGAAAAAGTCGCGGTACCGCTCGTAGTGGTCCTCGATCTCGGCTGCGGGGAACTCCATCATCCCGGTCCAGCCGTGGTTGAAGAAATCGAAGTTCGCCTGGACGTGGGTGATCTCGCGGGCCTCCGCCTCCGGATACCCCTCCCGGAGCGCGGCCACGTAGGTGTCCATCGTGCAATCGAAGAAGGCATTCAGGTGGGGCCGGCGGGCCTCGCGGTCGGCGTCCTCGGCGGCGCGATCGAGGAACACGCCGGTGTGCAGGTCGACGAGCTTGTCGTTGACCGTCTCGCCGACGATCGGCATCGTCAGCGCTCGCTTCGCGGCCCAGTGTCTGATGTTCTGCCTGATCTTCATCACCAGTCCATAGGAAAGGGGATCCCTTCAACGCGGCGTTCGATCGCGGGGTCCGATCGCTGGCGCCCCGTGGCGGGATCGGCGTCGCTTCTCGGCTCCCCTCCTCCCGGCGCGATCGCAGGACTGCGTCCGTCTTCGCGCAGTTCTTGCCGGTCGTCCGGGAGATAGCAACCCACATTAACCCGGCAGACGAACGTCCGGGTAATGGCAGAATCGTACGTGATTATCGGTGACGGCGTGGCCGGCAGCTCCGCGGCGGAGACGATCCGGGAGGAGGATCCGGACGCGGAGATAACCGTCGTCACCGAGGAGGGTGAACCCCTCTACAATCGGATCCTGATCAAGGAGTTCGCCAAGGGGAAACTCCCCGAGGCCCCGCTCTCGATCCACGAGGAGGGCTGGTACGCCGACCGCGACATCGACCTGCGGCTGAACACCGTGGTCACGGGGATAGACGTCGACGCCAGGGTGATTCACACCCACGAGGGCGAGGAAATCGGCTACGACGAACTCCTGATTGCGGTGGGCGGAACGCCGTCACAGCTGCCCGTCGAGAACAGCGACGCCGAGGGCGTGCATCACTTCTGGACGTTCCAGGACGCCCGCCGGATCGCCGAGCACGCCAGCGAGGCCGAGCGGGGTGTCGTCGTCGGCGCCGGCCTGCTCGGCATCGACTTCGCCGCGATCTGTGGCGCCCAGGGCGTCGAGGCCGACTATCTCATGCGCGGGGAGTGCTGGTGGCGCTACGCCCTCTCGCCGGAGGGTGCCGAGATCATCCACGACGGGATGCGCGAGAAGGGCGTCACGCCCCGCCTCGAGTCCGGCGTCGATCACTTCGAAACCGACGACGACGGACAGCTCGTCGCCGCCGTCGACTCCAACGGCGAGCGCTACGAGGCGGCGTTCGCCGGCGTCGCGATCGGGCTCTCGTTCAACACCGAACTCCTCGAGGGGACCGGCATCGAAACTGACGGCGGCATCCTCGTCGACGAGCACATGCAGACGAACCTGGAGAACGTGTACGCCGCCGGCGACGTCACACGGTTTCACGACGTGATCCTCGGCGAGCGCACGCAGAACGGCTCGTGGGGCTCCGCGAAGGAACAGGGCACCGTCGCCGCCGCGAACATGGTCAACGGTCACGGGACCGAGACGTTCCGGTGGGTGCCCTCCTACTCCATCACCCACTTCGACTTTCCGTTTCTGTCCTTCGGCCACCCCACCATCGGCGACGACGCCGTCGAGCAGAAGTACTCCGAGGAGGAGTACCGCCGGCTCACGTTCAAGGACGGCAAGCTGATCGGGGGCGTCCTCGTCGGCGACCTCGCCCCACAGAGCGCCTACAAGTCGCTCATCCGGGAGGAACGGTACGTCGCCGACCAGACGGACGTTCTCCTCGCCGAAAGCGTCGACGTGGACGAACTCGACGCGCCCGCCCGGAAACAGTAGAACGCCCACTCCGCGTTCGTCGTATGCGTTCGCCGCGCACGCGCTCGTCTGTCTCCCACGCCCGGAAGCGAAGGCGCTTTGTGGCGAGTCCCGGAACGTGTGTGTATGCAAGGCGGCGGTAGCGGTGACATGACCCTCGCGTTCGAACTCTCGGCGCTCAGAGCGCTCGCGGACCCGAACGCCGTGTTCAACGAGGCGCGACGCTGGAGCGAGTACGTCGGCGTCGTCTCCGAGGAGCCCACCTACGTCGTGACGAACTTCACGCGCAAGCGCCGGATCCGACAGGACTTCTTCTCCGGGCCGAAGGGGAAAGGTGAGAGCCTGGCGAGCGTGCGCGAACAGTTCGGCACCGACCGTCACGTCTTCGTCGGCACCAGCAACGAGGACCGGGCGCTCGCGGAGGAACACGGCTGGGAGTACCTCGACGTCGAGGACGCCGCCGGGGCCGCGGAGTGGGCGCTCGGCGAGGAGTCGGAGGCGGAGACGGTTCCCGACGACGAGGGCCGCGACGACTGGCCCTGAGCCGCCCACCCACCCGGCCGCCCGGCCGACTCGTGGGCTTTTATTACTCGCCAGCGTGGGACTCCGGACATGTCACTCGACATCGGGAAAGCACTGCGCGACGGACTCGATCGGACCACGGCCCGGAACGGGCTCGTCCTGGCGGCGGTCCTCGTCGTCTTCCGGCTGGTGAACGCCGTCGTCGGGCAGTCGCTTACGTTCGTCTCCATCGACGGGCTGCTGGACGATCTGGAGGCCAACCCGCCGAACCTGGAGGGAACGGACCTCACAACCGAGGAGTACCAAGAGGTGATCACGAATCTCCGCGAGACGGTCACCGAGATGAGCCAGCTCGCGTACCTGGACTCCCTTTCGGTCCCGGAACTGCTCGGGCTCGCTCTCGTCCTCGCCGTCGTCGCCGAGGCCATCCGGATCATCGCGGTGCGGGTGTTCGTGAGTCCGGAATCCGAGTCGATCTCCTCGGAGCTGCTGACGCGGAACATCGCCCTCGCCGTGGTCAACGGGATCGTCGGCGGCATCGTCGTCCTGTTTCTGGTCACCGTCGGGCTCTTTTTGCTCGTCCTCCCGGGGATCTTTCTCGCGGTCGCGTTCATATTCCTGCGCCAGGAGATCGCCGTCGAGGACAAGAACTTCGTGGCCGCCATGTCCGGAAGCTGGAACCTCACCTCGGGGAACCGGTTCCAACTGTTCGGGCTGTTCGTCTTTCTCGTCGTGATCTCGATCGTCGTCGGGTTGGTGACGGATCTCGTCGGCTCCTCCGTGCCCGGCGCGGTCATCGACACCGCGGTGAGCGCGGTCGTCCTCACCTACAGCGTCGCCGTCATCTCCCGGGCCTACGATCAGCTCCGGGTCGGGAGTCCCGACCCCGTCGAGGCGGGAACCGCCCCCGAGGATGGCCCCGAGGAGTTCGAGGACATCGACGACGACCTGCTACCGTAACCGCCACCCGCGCGCACCCCTCCGGTGTGGCGTTCCCCCCGGCGCGACTTCCGGGCGCACTTCCGGCGCGCCGGCCGGCCCGGATCCGGGGGTCTTATGCCCGGGAGTTCCCAACGTTCCAGGGATGTCCGAACCGCGCGTTCCGGGCGAACGCGATCGAATCGAGTTGCCCTGCGGGGAGTCGGTTCACCCGAGCACCCTCGATCTGGGCACCCGGGAGCTGTCGTGTGACTGCGGCGAGACCCACGCGATCGTGGCCGACGTTCACCCGCCCGAGCGGTTCCTCCCGTCCTTTCTCGTCGAGGCGCTCCGGGACACCGTCACCACCGACGACGAGTTCGACTCCTTCGGGACGGCCCACCTCATGGGCCTGACCCTCGAGGAGTTCCCCGGCGAGGTGGTCAGCTACGACGCCAGCGACGACGGCGACGTGGGCTACGGTCTCGTCTGGGTGTCCACGTTCGACGCCCGCCGGCTCCACGAGGCGGTCGTCGAACTCGTGATCGAACTCATGGA
>CAYSJP010000226.1:0-4091 GCA_964431395.1 uncultured Halobacteriales archaeon | reverse complement strand
AACACGGTCGAACCCGACGCCCTCGGGTGGATCGACGCCGGCACGCTGAAGACGGCCGCGTTCGTCGCCATGTTCGCCGGCTTCGGCGTGAAGGTGCCGATCGTCCCGTTCCACACCTGGCTGCCCGACGCCCACGTCGAGGCGCCCACGCCCGCCTCCGTGATCCTGGCGGGCGTCCTCCTGAAGATGGGGACCTACGCGCTGTTGCGGTTCAACTTCACGATGCTGTCGGACGTGGCCGCCGACCTGGCGGTGCCGATCGCGATCGTCGCCGTGATCTCGGTGATCTACGGCGCGATGCTGGCGCTGGCCCAGCAGGACCTCAAGCGGATCGTCGCCTACTCCTCGATCTCCTCGATGGGCTACGTGATCCTCGGTCTCGTCGCCTACACAACCTACGGGGTCGGCGGCGCAACCTTCCAGATGATCAGCCACGGCCTGCTGTCGGGGCTCATGTTCATGTCCGTCGGCGTGATCTACAACGTCACCCACACCCGAATGGTGGGTGATCTCTCGGGAATCGCCGACCGGATGCCCGTCACCGCGGCGGTGTTCGTCGCCGGCGCCTTCGGCTACATGGGCCTGCCGCTGATGTCCGGGTTCGCCGGAGAGGTGTTCGTGTTCCTGGGCTCCTTCGGGTCGACGGTGCTGCCCGACGCGCCGATCTACACCGCGGCCGCGATGTTCGGCATCGTCATCGTCGCCGGCTACCTCCTGCTCGCGATGCAGCGCACCCTGTTCGGGGAGTACCGCGTCGACACTGACTACGACGCCCACCCGGCGGCGAGACACGATCTCGTCGCGCTCGTGGCCGCGATCCTGCTCGTCGTCGCGCTCGGGGTGGCACCCGGGATCCTCTACGAGATGATCCAGGACGCGGCGAACCCGGTCGTCGCGCTGCTCGGGGGTGGTGCCTGATGGTCGAACTGCCGGCGCTGACGCCGCAGTTGATCCTCGTCGGGACCGCCCTCCTCCTGTTGAGCTACGACGCGGTCTTCCCCGACAGCGAGAACCGCGGCGTCCTCGCGGGGATGGCGACGGTGGGCGCGCTGGGTTCGCTCGCCGCCAGCGCGTTTTTCCTTCTGGCGGAGACGGAGAGTGGGGACTCCGTGTTCGGCACGCCGTTCGTGCTGTACCGGGACCAGATCGTCGTCGACACGATGACGCTGTTCCTCGCGTTCCTCGTCGCCGCCGTCACCGCGATGGTCGCGGTCGCGAGTTACGACTACCTGCGGGGCCACGACAACCAGGCGGAGTACTACAGTCTCCTCATGTTCGCCGCGACCGGCATGAGTCTGATGGCCGCCGCCAACAGCCTCGCGACGGCGTTCGTCGCGCTTGAACTCGCGTCGCTGCCCTCCTACGTGCTCGTCTCGTTCCTCAAGGACAACCGGGGCAGCGTCGAGGCCGGGATGAAGTACTTCCTGATCGGCGCGCTCTCCTCGGCGGTGTTCGTGTACGGCATCAGCCTGGTGTACGGCGCGACCGGCTCGCTGCTGTTCAGCGGGGTCGCCGACGCCCTCAACGACGCGTCAGCGGGGGAGGCGGCGGCGGCGGACATGACCGGGCTGCTCGGCATCGGGATTCTCATGGTGCTTGGCGGGTTCGCGTTCAAGACCTCGAGCGTCCCCTTTCACTTCTGGGCGCCCGAGGCCTACGAGGGCGCCGTCGCGCCGATCAGCGGGTTCATCTCCTCGGCGTCGAAGGCCGCGGGCTTCTTTCTCGCGTTCCGCGTGTTCACCGAGGCGTTCCCGCAGGCGGCGCTCGACGGGCTGGGGATCGACTGGGTGCTCGCGGTCCAGGTCATCGCCATCGCGACGATGACGCTCGGCAACTTCGCCGCTGCCACCCAGGAGAACGTGAAACGGATGCTCGCGTACTCCTCGATCGGCCACGCGGGCTACGCCCTGATCGGCCTGGCGGCCCTCACTGGGGGCCAGGACAGCCTGGTGCTCGGCGCGAGCATGAGCCACCTCATGGTGTACGCGTTCATGAACACCGGGGCGTTCCTGTTCATCGCCCTCGTCGAGCACTGGGAGGTCGGGCGGACCTTCGAGGACTACAACGGACTCGCGGAGAAGGCCCCGGTGGCCTGCCTCGCGATGACGATCTTCATGTTCTCGCTGGCCGGCCTGCCGGTCGGCGGGGGCTTCCTCTCGAAGTACTTCCTGTTCGTCGGCACCGTCTCGACGGGCTTCTGGTGGCTCGGCGCCGCGCTCGTGGTCAACTCCGCGCTGTCGCTTTACTACTACACCCGTGTCGTGAAGGCGCTCTGGATCGAGGAGCCGACCTCGGAACACCAGCTCGACGGGTACCCGATGGGGCTGTACCTCGCCTTGCTCGCCGCCGCGGTCGTCACCGTCGCCCTGCTCCCGGGCTTCGGGATGGTGTTCGAGACGGCGGAGGAGGCGGCGCTACTCCTCGGGCCCTGACCGCCACACGCGGTCGGACGACCCGTTTCTTCCCCGTCATCGGGTTCCGGATGGCGGCAGGTTTTACACGCCCGGGTCGGTAGCGTCGGGTATGATTCGGCGCCTCGTGCTCGGTTGCGCCGTTCTCGGCAGCGGCGGCGTCGAGTCAATCGCCGCCCGCCCGGGCGCTCTGCGCGTGATCGACGACGACGAGATCCGCGTCGAGGCGCTCTGGAGCCAGGGGATCAGCGCGGAACTCGGCGACCCCGGCGACCCGGGCCAGCTCGCCGAGAGGTCGACCCCGGATCTCGTCCTCGTCGGGAGCGAGGACGGCGAGGCGAACCTCCGGGCGACACGGGCCGCCCGCAGGACGTTCCCCGACGCACGCCTGATCGCGTTCGCCGCCGGCGACGCCGGGACCAGAGGCCGCATCGCGGACCACGCGGACCTGACGGTCGACGCCGTCGAGACCGTCGCGGGCGGCGCTCTCGACGCGGGAGACCGGGACACGGACGCGCCGTTCCGGGAACTCAAACGGCTCCTTCGGGGGCTGTCGGGGCCGCTGGGGGTGTTCATGCACAACGATCCCGATCCGGACGCGATCGGCAGCGCGCTCGCCCTCCGGGACGTCGCACACGAGGCGGGGGTCGAGGCGGAGGCGTGTTACTTCGGCGAGATCGCCCACCAGGAGAACCGAGCCCTGGTCAACCTGCTCGACCTCGACCTCCGCCGGCTGGCGCCCGGGGAGTTCGACCCCGCGGAGTTCGGCGGGATCGCCCTCGTCGATCACTCCCGGCCGAACGTCAACGACGACCTGCCGCCCGACACGGAGATAGACGTCGTGATCGACCACCATCCGCCCCGCGGCCCGGTCGACGCGGCCCTTCTCGATCTCAGGACCGACGCCGGCGCGACGAGCACTCTGCTGGTCGACTACCTCGCAGGACTCGACGTCGACGTGGACGACCGTGTCTCGACGGCGCTTCTGTACGGCATCCGCGTCGACACCCGCGATTTCACCCGCGATCTGTCGACGGCCGATTTCGAGGCCGCCGCGTACCTGCTCTCGCGGGCGGACATGGGCGTTCTGGAGCGGGTCGAGCAGCCCAGCATCAGCGGCGACACCTTCGACACGATCGGCCACGCGATCAAGAACTACGTGCGCGAGCAGTCGATCCTCGTCTCCTCGGCCGGTCAGGTGGCCGACCGGGACGCGATCGCACAGGCCGCAGACCGGCTCCTCGACATGGACGGCGTCGCCGTGACGGTCGTGTTCGGGTTCACGAACGACACGGCGTACGTCTCCGGGCGCGCCAGGGGCGCGGACGTCGACATCGGCGAGACGCTGCGCCGCGCGTTCGCCGGGATGGGCACCGCCGGCGGCCACACGGACATGGCCGGGGCCCAGCTCAAGGTCGGGATCCTGGGCCGGATTGCCGACGAGCGGGGAGCGGTCGAGAGAACCGTCGGGGAGGTCATAACCGGGCGCGTGTTCGAGGAGCTCGGGGTTCGCTGGACCACGCGCTTCGAATCCGACTCGCCGTTCGGGACGTCACCCCCGGCGGACGGATCGATCGACGAGTGACCGAAATCAGGCGAACGTCCGGGAGACGCCATCGTCGCCTTCCTCGAGTTCGAGTTTGTCGACGGCGCGGTGGAAGTCCCGCGTCTCGACGGTCG
>CAYSJP010000225.1:0-4101 GCA_964431395.1 uncultured Halobacteriales archaeon | reverse complement strand
ATACTGGTCGGGTCCACGATTTATCCGTTTCGACCCATTAGACGGACGCATGGCCGTACCGTTCATCGGGTCGATCGTTTCGTTCGTCGTCGCCCTGCTGGTCGGCGGACTCGCCATCCACGTCAGCGCGCAGTTCGTCGTGGAGGCCGACGACTTCGGTCGTGCCGTGGGCGCTGCCCTCCTCGGGGCGGTCGCCTGGGCGCTGACCGCCTGGATCCCGCTGGTCGGGTCGATCGTCGCGCTCGTCGCGTGGGTGGGCGTCATCAACGTGCAGTACCCCGGCGGCTGGACGGAGGCCGCGGTCATCGGCGTCGGCGCCTGGCTGTCCGCCCTCGTGATCCTCCTGCTCGTGAACCTGTTCTTGCCGATCGGGATCGGGGCGCTCGGGATCCCCGGAGCGTGACTGTCGACAGCCTGAAGTCACCGCGTCGGGAACTCCGTCGTATGAACGGACACGATGCGCCCTCCAGTGACGCCGACGACGTCTGGAACCGATCGACGGCCCCCCAGAGCTCCTACACCGGCCGGGAGATCGGTATCGGCATCGCGGTGTTCCTGGTTGGCGCACTGATCGCGTTCGGACTCCCGGTCGCGCTGGCGTGACCGATCCTCAGCCGAGTTCCCGCCCGATCACGCCCCGCTTCTCGCGCAGCGTCGCGGCCGCGTAGTCGAGCGACACGCGGTCGACGTCGACGTGGAGTCGCCCGTCGTCGGTCGGCGAGCCGATCTCGGTGACCGGCGCGACCCCCTCGAACCGCTCGCGGACGCCGTCCGGGTCGGTCGTCCCGACGACCGCCCGCCCCGGGCGCTCACAGAACAGGCGTTCCGCGGGGGATCCGTCGCCCGGAATCTCGACGCGCGCGCCGGTCCCGTCCGTCGTCATCTCCGCGAGCGCCACCGCGAGGCCGCCGTTGCTCACGTCGTGGGTCGCGACCGTCGATCCGTCCGTCGCCACCTCCGCGAGCGCGCTGACCCGCTCCGCCGGCGCCACGGGAAGGGAGGGGAACCGGTCGCTCCCGCCGGCGTGCCCGAGGTACTCCGACCCGCCGAGCGCGCCGTCGGGGTCGCCGACCAGCAGGATCGTTCCCTCCCCCGAAAGCGCCGCCGTCGGCGCGTCGACGCCCTCGCGCCTCCCGACCATCATCAGCGTCGGCGTCGGCGGGATCGGGCCGGCCCGTGAGTCGTTGTACAGCGAGACGTTCCCGCCGACGACCGGCACGTCGAGCGCCGCACACATCCCCGCCAGCCCGTCGACGATGCCCTCGAACCCGCCGTACACGTCCGGCTTCTCGGGGTTGCCGCCGTTGAGGCAGTCGACGGCGGCCAGCGGGGTCGCCCCCTTCGCGGCCAGGTTCGTCGCGTTCTCCAGGGCCACCGCCGCGGCGCCCTCGCGGGGTGCGGCGCTCGTCCACCGCGGGTCGCTCCCGCCGGAGATGGCGAGACCCACGTCCCCGCCATCGAGCGCGAGCACCGCGGCGTCGTCGCCCGGCCGGAGCGCGGTCCGAACGCCCACCTCGTGGTCGTACTGCCGGTACACCCACTCCTTCGAGGCGGTGGTGGGGCTCGCGATGACGGCCTCGAAGAGGTCCCGGAGGCCGGCCGCGTCGACGTCCGGGAGTCCGCGCTCCGGCCGGCCGGGTTCCTCCGCCGGCAGGTCGTTCATCGGCGCGCCGTCGCCGAGAAACTCCGCGTCGACGTCGACGACCGTCTCGCCCTCGAAGGTACAGACGTAGTTCTCCCGGGTGACCTCGCCGATGACGGACGAGCCCAGATCGTAGCGGTCGGCGATCTCGTGGACGCGGTCGACGTCCTCCGGAGCTACCTCGTAGGCCATGCGTTCCTGGGACTCCGCCAGCAGGATCTCCAGGGCGTTCATGCCGGGTTCGCGCTGGTGGACCGCCCCGAGGTCGAGCCGGGCGCCCAGCCCCCCCTTCGCGACAAGTTCGGAGGTGGCGCCGCCCAGTCCCGCCGCCCCCAGGTCACGGGCCGACTCGATCAGGCCCTCCTCGAGAAACGCCTCGTTGGCCTCGATCAGGAGCTTCTCGGTGTAGGGGTCGCCCACCTGGACCGCGGGGCGGTCCTCGGTTTCGGCGTCCTCGCTCAGGTCCTCGCTGGCGAAGGAGGCCCCGCCGAGACCGTCACGCCCGGTCGCGTTGCCCACGAGGACGACCGTGTTCCCCGGCTCCTGTGCCTCGGCAGTGACGATCCGATCCGCCTCGACCAGCCCGACACACCCGACGTTGACCAGGGGGTTCCCCTCGTAGTCCGGGTGGAAGTCGACGCTGCCGGCGACCGTGGGGACGCCGATGCAGTTGCCGTACTGCGAGATCCCCTCGACGACGCCCTCGAAGAGATAGCGGGCGTGTTCCTGATCGAACCCCCCGAAGTACAGGCAGTCACACAGGGCGATGGGGTAAGCGCCCATGCTCAGCGTGTCCCTGACGATGCCGCCGACGCCGGTCGCGGCGCCGTCGACGGGGTCGACGTAGCTGGGGTGGTTGTGGCTCTCGATGCCGAGCGTGATCGCGAGGTCCTCGGTGAGGGAGACGACGGCGGCGTCGTCGCCCGGCCCGACGATGACGTCCTCCCCGTCGCTGTCGAACGCCGACAGCAGGGGTCGCGAGGAGCGGTACGCGCAGTGCTCGCTCCAGAGGTTCTCGAACAGCGCGGCCTCCTCGCGGGTCGGCTCCCGGCCGAGTTCCGCGACGATCAGCTCGCGGTCCGAGGGGTCGAGGCTCATTACGCGGGGACTCGCGGAGCGGCGGTAAATCGCTTTTCATCGGGGGCGTTCCCCGCCGCCGTGGGCTCCGGACGTGGCGGGGTTAGTCGGGCCGAGACCCCGGGTGTTTTTAGCTCCCCTGCGCCTACCCCCGGCCGTGCTCTCGGTCGAACTCCACGCCCACTCGTCGCTATCCTACGACGGCCGCGACCCCGTCGAGGCGCTCCTAGAGAAGGCGGCCGCCGTCGACCTCGACGCGCTCGCGATCACCGACCACGACGAGATCGAGGCGAGCCTCGAAGCCGAGAAACGGGCCCCCGACCACGGCCTGATCGGCATCCCCGGCATGGAGGTGACGAGCGAGGCCGGCCACGTCCTCGCGCTCGGAGTGCGCGAGCTCATCCCCGCGGACCTCTCCTTCGACGAGACGATCGACCGGATCCACGATGCCGGCGGGATCACGGTCGTTCCCCACCCCTTCCAGAAGTCCCGCAGCGGGGTCGCCTCGAACCTCTCCCCGGCGTCGCTGGCTCGCGCCGACGCGATCGAGGTGTACAACTCCCGGCTCCTCACGGGGCGGGGAAACCGGCGTGCGAGGGCGTTCGCCGAGAAACACGACCTCCCCGTCACCGCCGGAAGCGACGCCCACATCGCGGAGATGGTGGGCCGGGCGGTGACGACGATCGACGCGAGCGAACCCACCGTCGAGGCCATGACCACGGCGATCCGCGAGGGGCGCACCGAGATCGGCGGCCGCCGGACCCCCTGGCGCGTGAGCTTCATGCAGGCCGCCGGCGGGGCGAAACGGCGCGTCCGCAACCGGATCCACGAGCTGTTTTAGGACGGCGTGGTAACGCTCCCCCACTCCGGTCCTCGTCCCCGGCCGGCGACGGCCTCCCCCGGTCCTACCGATCCAGACCGGCGACGGCCTGGATCGCGCGCCGCCCGATCTCCCGGACGTCGGTGTCGAGCCGGTCGTCGGCGTCGAGGCGGTCGGGCCCGAACCACTCCCACCCGTCCGCGTCCACCTCGCCGTCGCCGGGGTTCACGACCCGGGAGTCGGCACGCGCGTAGTACACCAGGTCGACGTGCTGGTGCCCCACGACGCCGTCGTAGGAGTTGACGTCCGCCAGCTGGAAGTGACGGGGCTTCGGCAGGGGCTCGACCGTCCCGCTCGCGACGTCGTCGCGCTCGGCCACCAAGTCGACCTCGAGGCCGGTCTCCTCTCGGGTTTCCCGGAGTGCCGTCTCGTGGGGGAGTTCGTCCCGGTCGACGTGACCCCCCGGCGGGAGCCACATTTCGAGTCCGGGATGGCGATGCAGCAGGGTCGCGCCGTCGTTGATCACGTACGTCGTCGCGGTGAAATGGCGGGTGGTTTCCAT
>CAYSJP010000224.1:0-4106 GCA_964431395.1 uncultured Halobacteriales archaeon | reverse complement strand
CGGACGCTGGTCATCAGGAGAGGTAGTTGGTCGCGGTCGTCGCCGAGCGGGTTGAGACAGTACAACAGGCCCGCGAGTTCCGCACCGAGGACCACCACGAGTGGCGGCCCCATCGTCAAGGCGAGATCGGGCTGGCTGATCCAGATCGCGAACGGGCCGAGAGCGCCGAACACCACCGGGAGGACGTGAAATGCCGATTTGGGGTCACGCGCGGTCCGCAACAGATGTCGGAAGGCGATCCGGGAGGCGGGCGTGACGGTGAACGGCCAGGGGACCGAGCGGGTCGCCGCCTCCCCGGAGGTGTCGTCGTCGATGTCGGTGAGCAACAGCGCCGTCTCCGCCCGGACCGCGAGCGCGAGAAAGGCGGGGACCGAGAGGAGCGCCACTGTGAGCGCAATCGCGCCGATCGGGTCGGCGGTCCCGCCGAGCGGCACGAACAGGGTGGCGACGGCGCCCTGGATCGGCTCACCCGGGAGAAACGCCGGAATCGAGACCGCGAACCCCAGATCGGCATCGTCCGGGAGAAACGCCTGTATGACGAACTGGGTGGCGACGAAGATCAACACCATGACCAGCATGAACGCCGCCACCTTCACCCACACGGAGAGTCTCGCGAGAACGCCCGCGTAGCGTGCGGTCGCCCCGACGGTCCGGCCGAGAAACAGTCCGGCGAGCAGAAAGGCGAGCAGGGCGACGCCGAGAAACAGCGGCGCGAGCGGCCCGCCCGCGCCGGCGGCGACCAGCACGAGAACGACCAGAAGCGGGACGACGAACAGGATCGACGCCTGGATCGTTTCGCTGACGATCCGGCCCGCGGAGACGGCCGAGGGGGGGACGGAGGTCCGTATTAACGGGCCCACCGAACCGATCCGGTTCTGGCTGATCGCGCTGAACACACCCATATACATCCCGGTTACGGCCGCCGCGACACAGAAGGCGCCGACGGGACCGACGGGGGGCGACCCGCTTGCGAGGTCGCTGCCGAGGCCCATCGCCTGATCCAGAATAAGCACGGGGATGACGACCACGAACTGAAGCGCGCCGAGCCCGAGCGCGATCAGCTGGCGGCGGCTGTCGCTGAGACGGCGCCACATCGCCGCGAGTTCCGTCCGCGCCAGCACCGACGCGTCACGGAGATCGCTACGCCGCATCATGCCTGTGCGCGCTCGCTCGTCAGTTCGAGAAAGGCGTCCTCGAGGTCGGCGTCGGCGCCCTCCTCGGCGGTCCGGCCGACCAGGCCGTCCGGGGAGCCCTCCGCGACCAGGCGACCGTCGTAGAGGACGCCAACCTGGTCGGCAATCTCCTCGACGACTGGGAGAATGTGCGTCGAGAGAAAGACGGTGGTGTCCGTCGAGGCGAGATCGACGATCAGTTCGCGCAGGGTCTTCGCGGCGCGGGGATCGAGCCCGGAGGTCGGCTCGTCGAGAAACACCACCGCCGGATCGTGCATGACCGCCTGCGCGAAGGCGGTCTTCTGGCGCATTCCCTTGGAGTAGCCGTCGATGCGCCGGTCGAGGTCGGCCGCGAGATCGAGGTCCTCACAGATACCGACCGCACGCTCGGAGACGTCCGACCAGGGGATGTCTCGGAGGTCGGCGGCGAACTGGAGTTGTTCGCGCCCGGTGAGTTCGTTGTACAGCGGTGGCTCCTCGGGCAGGAGACCGACGTGGTCGATCAGGTCGCGGCGGCGCTCGATGTCCGTCCCGGCGACCGTTCCCTGCCCCTCGGTGGGTTCGATCAGCCCAGTCAGCATCCGCATGGTCGTCGTCTTGCCGGCACCGTTAGGGCCGAGAAAACCGTACACGACGCCGGCCGGCACCTCCAGATCGAGGCTCCGGACCGCGGTCGTCGATCCGTACCGTTTTGAAAGCGCCCGGGTGGCGATAGCGACGTCGTTCATGTCTCGGGTATCGTGAGTCGACCCGATAAACCGGTTTCGCTCCACTCGGGGGTGTCTGCCCCGGTTTGCCGGCGGCGGGCACCGCCCCGAGGTCGAGAGGACAACGGTGCGTGCGCTAACATGTTGTGTGAGTCGGTATGTGTGAGACCGTTTTACCGGTTGTATCTATATTTCTGGACCGGATCTCAGTCGATCCTCTAGTAGTACAGAACCGTTCTGGGGTGTACCGGTATGGGACTGTCCGCGGGGACAGGGTACGGAGGTGAGAACGGCTCCCGTCGGGGAGACCAAGCGTCATCGTAATACCGGCCGGCGTCGAAGGCCGGGATATGAGTATGCTGTTAATCGCCGGCGGGCAGGTGCTTGGCCCCGATCTGTCGGTGTCGCGTGGCGAGGTTCTGATCGATCGTGAGACGGGGAGTATCGATGCTGTCGGGGAGCCAGGGGAGATTTCTGGAGCCGACGACGAGCTTGACGCCTCGGGTGGGCTCGTCATCCCGGGGTTGGTCAACGCCCACACACACATCGCGATGACGCTGTTGCGGGGGTACGCCGACGACAAGCCCCTAAACCGGTGGCTTCGGGAGGACATCTGGCCAGTCGAGGCCGAACTCACCGCCGAAGACGTGCGGGCGGGCGCGGAACTCGGGCTCGTGGAGATGATCAGATCCGGGACGACGGCGTTCTCGGAGATGTACTTCCACGTCGGCGCCATCGCGGATGCGGTCCGGGAAGCCGGCCTCCGGGCGGTGCTGGGTCACACAGGGATCACCGTCGGCAAGGACGAGGAGGCGGCCCGCGAGGACATGCGGGCGAGCCTCGAGACCGCCCGCGAACTCGACGGGCGGGCGGAGGGGCGGATCACCACCACCTTCCAGCCCCACTCGCTGACCACCGTGGGGGAACCCTATCTCCGGGAGTACGTGCCGGAAGCCAACGACGCGGGAATGCGGATCCACGCCCACGCGAACGAGACGACCGACGAGGTCGACCCGATCGTCGAGGAACACGGCGTCCGACCCCTCGAATTCGCCGACGACGTCGGTCTCCTCGGGTCCGACACGTTCCTCGCGCACTGTGTTCACGTCGACGAGGCGGAGATCGACCTGCTCGCGGAGACCGGGACCGGCGTCGCCCACTGCCCGGCCTCGAACATGAAACTCGCGAGCGGGGTGGCGCCGGTCCAGGCGATGCGCGATCGGGGGGTCCGCGTCGGCCTGGGCACCGACGGCGCGGCCTCGAACAACGATCTGGACATGTTCGACGAGATGCGCGACGCCGCGATGGTGGGCAAACTCGCGGCCGACGACGCGGGCGCGATGGCCGCCGGCACGGTTCTGGACGTCGCCACCCGGGGCGGGGCCGACCTGCTCGGGATCGACGGTGGGCGGATCGAGGTGGGTGCGGCGGCCGACCTCGCGGTCGTGGACCTGGACCGGCCACACCTCACGCCCGCCCACGACCTCGTCTCCCACCTGGTGTACGCCGCCCGGGGGAGCGACGTGCGCCACACCGTCTGTGACGGGCGGGTCCTGATGCAAGACCGGGAGGTGTTGACCCTCGAGGAGGCGGCGGTGATCGACCGGGCGGAGGAGCACGCCCGGGAACTGATCGCGCGTGCCGAGGGCGAGGCGTAGCCGGCGTGAACGCTTCGCTCAGAACTCCCCGGGTTCGGGCACCACGCCCTCCTCTTTGTCCTCCAGATCGAACTCCTGGCGCAGATCGTAGATCCGGTCCCGGACGTCCGCCGCGAGTTCGAACTCCAGGTTGGCCGCGGCATCGTCCATGCGCTCCTCGAGTTCCTCGATCCGACGGGTGGCGGCCTCGGCGTCCGCGGGGTCCTCCCCGCCGGCGACGCCGCCGGTGTCGGTCTTCGTCCCGGGGAGGTCCATCTCGCCGATCTCCTTCTCGATCGTCGCGGGCTCGACGCCGTGTTCCTCGTTGTACTCCCGCTGGATCCGGCGCCGCCGCTGGGTCTCGGCGATGGCCGACTGCATGGCGTCGGTCCGCTCGTCGGCGTAGAGAACGACCTCGCCGTTGACGTTCCTGGCGGCGCGGCCCATCGTCTGGACTAGCGTGGTCTCCGAGCGCAGGAACCCCTTCTGGTCGGCGTCGAGAATCGCCACGAGGGAGACCTCGGGGATGTCCAGGCCCTCCCGCAGGAGGTTGATCCCGACGAGCACGTCGATCTCGCCCAGGCGAAGCG
>CAYSJP010000223.1:0-4107 GCA_964431395.1 uncultured Halobacteriales archaeon | reverse complement strand
TTCGACGCCAACCTACCGAACGACTGGACGTTCCGCGATCTCGGCGTTTGAGCGAATCAACACCACGCTTTACACACTGTCTGACCTACAGGCCGATAATGCCGTTCAGCGTCACGTGGCACACGCTTCTCGACGAATGTGAGGATCTCCCGGAAGATGCGACCCTGCTCACGCCACTTTCTCAGGATCGTTTTCGGCTCGCCGATGTACAGGAACACCTCACTTTCGACACCCGAGTTCCCTACCAGCTGGTTTTTTCGACGTGACCGTGAATTTCTAACTCCTCGTCGACGAACTCACTTTCGACACCCAGGAACTTCACCCGAATCAATTTTCCGTCTGTCGATTATCTTCTTTTTTATACGAAATTAAAAAATACCAAATTCCTATAATAGGTTGCTGCCGAGAAGATCGGCTAAAGTGCCGAAAACAACCCCAAGAGAGTGTCTCCAGCGAGTTTAGTTGGTTCCTATGACGCCCGTTGACGAGGAACGAATGGCCAGCTGGTGCTCCTCGATAAACTTATTAATATTATGACTATTCGTGAAAACCGCAAGACGGGAAAAGGGTGATGACACTCTCGGTGGGTGTCGAAAGTGAGTATGAAGGATCGGCTGGCGACAAGTGACGACCCCGAGGCCGCAGAACTTCGCGAAGAGATTGAGGAGTTAGAGGGGCGAATCGAGGAGTTGACCGAGTTCAAACGGGTCGCGAGTACCACACCCAGTCGAGGGCAGAATGATCAGCGGTCTTCCAGATCGACCGCTCTCTGCCGCCGAAACGCTCGAACTTTCCCACGCCCGGGACGACCTGCTCGTCATTCCGGCGACTCCTGATAGCCTCGTCTGAGATGACGGCACGATCGAACACGTCGCTCGTACACAGCTCGCGGATCGCCGCCATCGAGAAACGCAGTGTCGGGTCTGAGGGCACGTAGTTAGTAGGCACAACAGCATCGAAGCGCGTAAACTCAACGACTGGGTAGTAGAGCGTACGAAATGACCAATCGCGATCGCTACTACAACCGTGCCAAACAGGAGGACTACCGCGCCCGGTCGGCGTACAAGCTGATCCAGCTCGACGAGGCGGCGGGGCTGATCGGCCCCGAGGATACGGTCCTCGATCTCGGTGCGGCCCCGGGCGGGTGGCTCCAGGTGGCCCGCGAGCGCACCGACGGCCCCGTGATCGGCGTCGACCGCCAGCGGATCGATCCGATCGACGACGTCGGGACGATCCGGGGTGACATCACCGACGAGACGACGGCGGCGACCATCCGGGAGCGCTTCGGCGGGGATACCGCCGACCCGGACGCTGTCGGGGACGGTGCCGATGCCGACCGCCCCGTCGACGTCGTCCTCTCGGACATGGCGCCGAACATGACCGGCGAGTACTCCGTCGACCACGCCCGGTCGGTCCACCTCGCCCGGCAGGCTCTGGAGGTGGCGCTGGACCTGCTCGCGCGGGGCGGCGACCTCGCGGTGAAGGTCTTCGACGGGCCCGACGCGGACGCCCTCCGCGGGGACATCGAGCGGGAGTTCGAGTACGTCCGCACGGTGTCGCCCGACGCCTCCCGGGACTCCTCCTCGGAGCTGTACTTCGTCGGCAAGCGCCGGCTCACCGCGCCGGTCCGGGAGGGCGACGAGCTCGAGGTGGAAATCGAGGACGTCGGATCGGAAGGCGACGGCGTCGCGAAGGTCGAGGGGTTCACGCTTTTCGTCCCCGGTACGGAGGCGGGCGACCGGGTCACCGTCCGGGTCGAGCAGGTGAAGGAGCGTTTCGGGTTCGCGGCGCCGCCCGAGTGACGTTCCCCGGTCGGATCCCCGAGGCGACGCAGCCGAGCCGATTACTTCCACCGCGGAACGGGAGTCTTTTTATTCCGTCTGCTCCTACGGACCATCAGCATGTTCGCGGCTATCGTCGAGGCGGAGGTTCTACAGGAGACACTCGACTCGGTCGGGGTCCTGGTCGAGGAGTGCAAGATCCACCTGAACGAGGACGGTCTCGAGATCCGGGCGGTCGATCCCGCCAACGTCGGCATGGTCGATCTGTCCCTGCCCGCCTCGGCGTTCGAGTCCTACGAGGCTGACGGCGGCGTCATCGGCGTCAACCTCTCCCGGCTCGAGGACATCGCCGGCATGGCCGAGTCCGGCACGCTCGTCCACCTCGATCTGGACGAGGAGACCCGCAAACTCCACATCCGGACCGACGGCCTGGAGTACACGCTCGCACTGATCGATCCCGACTCGATCCGCGACGAACCCGACCTCCCCGACCTCGACCTCCCCGGGCGGATCGTCCTCGAGGGCCGGGACATCGACCGCGCAGTCAGGGCCGCCGACATGGTGTCCGACCACATCGCCCTGGGCGTGGACGCCGGGGAGGAGTTCTTCTACGTCGACGCCGAGGGTGACACCGACGACGTCCACTTCGAGCTCGACCGGGAGGACCTGATCGACCTCACCGCCGGCGACGCTCACTCCCTGTTCAGCCTCGACTACCTCAAGGACATGAACAAGGCCATCCCGAAGGCCGCCGAGGTCACGATCGACCTCGGCGAGGAGTTCCCCGTCAAACTCCACTTCGACATCGCCGAGGGCGACGGCTCCGTCAGCTTCATGCTCGCGCCGAGAATCCAATCGGATTAGGCTACGGGAGTTCCGCCACCACCGTCTCCATGGCCTCCTCGCGCCCTCGTGAGGAGAACAGCTGGTGTTTTCCGTCGTAGAGATGGATCCGGTCGGGGCGGACTGCGGCACCGATCGCTCGCAGGCTGACGACGGTGTCCTCGAGGGAGACGAAGACGGCGGCGTCCTCGGGGATCGGTGGCCGCTCCCGCTGTGCGCGACGGATCTCCGAGAGGTACACCGGGGAGAGGCGCTCCGGGATGCGGTCCCAGTCGGCAGCCGGGAGGTGCTCTCCGATCTCCTCGCGGCGCGTCTTGGTGGGCAGGATCCGTGCCCGGATCGGCAGTTTCGGGACGAGCCACTCCTCCCACGCCGAGACTTTCGCCTCGCACATCCCCCACCACGGCGAGAGATACACCACCCGTGCCGGCGTGTCCAGATACGCCGCCACGAGCCCGCCGAGGCTGTGACCCAGCACGGCCGCCGGATCGCACTCGTCGTGGATCGCCTGGACCGGAATCCGGTACTCCCGCTCGAAATCCGCGACGTCGGTTGCCAACTGGACCGCGCGAACGCGATATCCGGCCCCGGTGAGCCGGTCGATGAGCCACCCCTCGTCGGTCCCGCCGATCCGGTTTCCGAGTCCCATGACGAGCAGAACCGTCGGGTGTCCCGATTCGTTGAACGTCCGACTGTCCATGCCGGTACGTTGCATGCCGGAGAAAAAACATCACGTGGTGACCTCTCCGCCGGTGGCGGCGAGCACCGCCACGAGACTACAACGACCACGATCGGTCACACTGGCCCGCTCTCACCGGCTCCGGTCGATGACCGCCTTCGCCTCCTGTGCGGCCTGCATCCAGCCGTAGCCCGACTCGTACACGTGGCGCTTGTTGTCGACGACCTCCGCCGGAGTCGACTCCTCGAAGCCGCCCCGGTCCCACGCGCCGCTCTCCTCGAGCCACGCGACGACGCGCTCGTGGGTCTCCTCCCAGGAGAAGCCGACCATCTCGTAGAAGGCGATCATGGCGAACACGGCGTGGTCGTGACACCCCGGGACGCTGCCCTCGCGGTAGATCGTCCGCAGGGGGTCACTCCGGGGCTCGGAGGCGCGTTCCTTCCGGGCCTCCGGCGAGAGGAGTTCCAGCGTGCCCGCGTCGGTCTCGACGACGCGGTGCTCCCGCCGTAAGGTGTCGAGCGCGGCGGCGTGGCGGGCGCTCCAGCGCTCGTGGACCGCGCGCTGGAGCTGTTCCTCGGTGAGGGGGTCGGCCGACAGTACGGCCACGATGTCGGTGTAGGCCTTCTCGATCTCGGCGCGCCGGACGCCGTCGAAGCGACACGAGGGGTCGTGGAGGTTGCTCGTCGTCCGGCAGTCCGGACAGGGGTACGCGAAGGCCCGCGGCACGGGACGGGGTAGGCGGGTGACCCTATTAGATTGTGGGGGTTCCGTCTCCTTCCCCCGCCACCGGCAGTCGGCGTTTCC
>CAYSJP010000222.1:0-4120 GCA_964431395.1 uncultured Halobacteriales archaeon | reverse complement strand
CGGCGGGACGCCGACCGACACCGATACGACGACCCCGACCGCGACGGACACCTCGGGGTGCAACATCCCGGACCCGCCCGACCCGCTCGTCTCGTTCAGCGGGATCATCGACGGGGCGGTGGCCGTGTCGCCGGACTCGGAGACGATCACCGGGCGGTTCACGAACCCGTACCTGGGCAGCACGCTCGAATCCGGGAGCGTCGAACTCGACGTGCCCGAGGGCGACTGGACGATCGAGCCCGCGAGCGGCACGACCTTCGACACCCTGGAACCCCAGGAGACCAGCGACATCACGTGGAACGTCTCCGTCCCGCAGACCCGCGACGAGTTCGACGTGACGCTGATGGTGACTTACTCCTGTGGCGAGGACACGTACGACGCCGAGACGACCCAGACGTTCCGGATCGGCCCGACGACGCCGGCGCCCGGCTTCGTCGACTTCGACGTCG
Source organism: uncultured Halobacteriales archaeon (assembly GCA_964431395.1). GTDB lineage: Archaea > Halobacteriota > Halobacteria > Halobacteriales > Hikarchaeaceae > CAYSJP01. Next base: position 3,671 of record CAYSJP010000222.1, on the reverse strand, counting down.
TCGACGACGCCCCGGCGCGGTCGATCGTCCGCCAGAGCGGTCACTTCACGCCGCTGCAGCTGATCGGCGGTGGAGGGGCGCAGATGGTGTATTTCACCCAGGAGGCCGAGGGCTTCCAGGCAGCGGTGTTCGACTGGGCGGGCACGTACGACGACGGCGAGTGGCACCACTGCGTCGCCAGCTACGACGCCGCCGACGGCCTCCGGGGATACATCGACGGGGAGACGGTGGTCGAACAGTCCGCTCCGGCGGGGGAGCTCGATCCCGCCGGTGACCCGATCCCGTTCGGGCTGGCCGGGTCGGTCGGCAACCCCATCCAGGAGCTGTACGAGGGCGCTCTCGACGAGGTGGCCGTCTACGACACGGCGCTCTCACAGTCCGATGCGGAGACGCTAGCGCAGGGTGACGAACCGGCCGAGGACAGCCTCGTGTCCAAGTGGACCTTCGAGGAGGCCGTGTACGGTCGCGTGGAGGACCAGGTCGGCGACAACACGATGTACCTCGCGAACGGCCCGGAGATGGTTTCGGGGCAGATCGGTCAGGCGGTGCAGTTCGACGGCGACCAGAGTTACGCCGGCGCCCCCAACTCCGACAGCCTCAATCTCACCGAACGGAAGTCCGTGTCGTTCTGGTTCAACACCACCCAGTCGGTGTGACTGCGACGCCGGATCGGGCCTCACCCGACGGGAGTTCCACGTCCCCGGCCACGACCGCCGCGAGCGGTACTCTTAGGGGTCGATAGGTCGAATCGGTCGGTATGGCCGAGGAGCCCCCGATCACCCTGTACCGGCTGCAGGCGTGCCCGTTCTGTGAGCGCGTCGTCCGGGTCCTCGAGGACCTCGATCTGACGTACCGCTCGCGATTCGTCGAACCGATGCACTCCCGCCGCGACGCGGTCAAGCGACTCACCGGCGCGCGCACGGTGCCCGCGATCGTCGACGACGAGACCGGCGTGACCATGTCCGAGAGCGCGAACATCGTCGCGTACCTGGAGTCGACCTACGGGGGTGCCTGAGATGGACCTGGGGTTCGACGTGGTCTCCCTACCCGAGGCCCACGCGGTCGAGGAGGGCGAAACGGCCCCCGATTTCACGCGGCCGCTCGTCACCGCGGAGTACTGGGAGGACCGCTCGCTCTCCGAGCTGACCGCGGAGGGGCCGGTCCTCCTGATGTTCCACCCGATGGCCGGGTCGTTCCCGGCGACGTACGTCTGGCAGGAGATCACCGACCGCGGGTGGGCCGAGCACGTTCAGGTCGTCGGCCTGTCGGTCGCGACGCCGTACGCGCACAAGGACCTCATCCGGGAGCGTGGCCTGTCGGACGGCGACTGCGCGCTCTTTTCGGACCCGGGCAACGGCGTCGCGGAAGCCTACGGGATCGAGTACGACCTCGATGGGATGGCCGGGATCGCCGGACCCAGACCAGCGGCGTACCTCATCGAACCCGACCGGACCGTCGCGTACGCCTGGGTCGCCGACCAGTGGCCGGCGTTTCCCGACTACGAGGAGATCGAGGACGCGCTCGGGGATCTCTGACCGGCCGTCGCCGCTCCCGGCGTTTTGCTCCGACCGGGGAGCTTTTTATTTCGCGGTGCGAAGCGGCGGATGATGAGCGATCTTGACGCCGCGGTCCGGGCGATCGAGGCCGGCGACCCCGTCGTCTACCCCACCGAAACGGTGTACGGCCTGGGTGCCGACGCCCTCGACCCGGGGGCGATCGAGCGGGTGTTCGAAGCGAAGAGTCGCCCCCGGGACGATCCCCTGTCGATGGGGGTGCCGAGCGTCGGAGCCGCGCTCTCACACACGTCGGCGAGCCGTCTCGCGCGTGACTGCATGGAGGCGTTTCTCCCGGGACCGGTCACCGTGATCTGTTCGCGGGGACCTGACGTGCCCGACGCGCTCACGGGGGGACGCGACCGCGTCGGCGTCCGGATCCCGGACCACGAACTCGCGCTCGACCTGCTCGGTCGGGTCGCGCCGGTCACGGCGACGAGCGCGAACCGGTCGGGAGCCGGCAGCGTGACTCACCCCGCCGACCTGGATCCGGCGATCCGGGAGGCGGCGGCGGTCGTCCTCGACGGCGGCACGACGCCCGGAACCGAGAGCACCGTCGTCGACCCCGAGCGCGGGGAGATCCATCGCCGGGGGGCGATGGCCAACGCCGTCGAGGCGTGGCTCGCGGAGCGGCGGTAGAGCGCCGGCGGGCGGGACTACTCCGAGACCGAGAGCAGCGAGCGCAGCGTCCGGGTTCGGACGCCACACTCCTCGCGGAACTCACAGGGCTCGCACTTGGACTCGTCGTCGAGCCTGGGTGGCGGGTCGTCGAGCCCCCGGGCAGCCCGTAGCGCCGCCCTGTAGGCCGCTTTCCGTCGCGTTCCGATACGGATCGCGCGAACCGTTCCGTAGGCGGGGTACTCGACGAAGGCGCGCTCGATCGGCGTCTCGCGCTCCCAGGCCAGCGCCTTTGCCGCCGCCACGGCGCGGACGCTCTGGGGCTTCCAGACGCCCTCTTCGGGAGGTTCCCCCGGGGAGATGATGACCGGCGCGAGTGGACTCTCCAGCACCTTGCGGGCGATGCCCCGGCACTCCCGGCCCTCGAGGAACACGTCCCGGCCCTCGGGATCGGCCAGCGCGTCCCAGGCGTCGAGGCGGGCCTTCGCGCAGCCCAGGTTCGCCCGGAACTGCGTAGGAGTCACGGCGATCGGCGCCTCCCGGAGGACGTCTTCCCCGTCGGGCAAGAGGGTCGTCTCGTAGTCGAACGCCAGGTCGCGAAGCGCCGCTACCTCCTCCGGAGGATCGCGTTCGCCTTCCCGGCGGCGGTAGTAGAGTTTGCGCGGACAGTACGCCGCAAGCGCCAGATCAGAGAAGGACTGTTTGGTCACGCCCCCGGATGGGCGCGTCTTCGGATATAAAATCCGGGAGCGTAGACGCGGGACTCCGTGGATTGGTTCGTTCGCGACACGGGATCCCCCATCTCCCGGACGAATCCCGAAAATCCCGCCGTCACTCACGGCGCCTCGTTCCCGCCGATGCCGACGCCGTACTCGTAGATGTGGTAGGGAGACCCCTCCCAGTGGCCAGCGCCAACGAATCCGGGATCGTCTATGCCCGGGTCGACCTCCAGTTGCCACTCATCGGGCTCGTCCTCCCCGGCCAGCCACCACTTCCCTTGGAGCGTGTCGCCCTCGTATCTGGCTCGTACGTGGTACAACTCGCCGGTTCCGGCGACCTGATCCGTCACGTCGATCGAATCGTACTCCCCGTCGAGGTAGTGAGAGAGACGGTTCGCCTGCGTGTCCGTTATGATGTGATCAGCGCGGGCCATCGACAGGCCCTCGGGGTCGTCCTCGTTCCGTCCCCGCACGTAGATCCAGTAGTCGGCCGCGGTCCAGAAGGCTTGGCCCTCCTGTTCGCTAAAGACGTTGACGGTCGCGGAGACGGTGAACTCGACGGGATCCTGAACGCCGTCGGAGTAGGTCACCGTCGCCGTGAGTTCGCGGTCGCCGGACGTGTTCTCCGGCACGGTCAGGATCCACGTGACGTTTTGGCTGCCCAACTGGTCGAGTTCGTCGAAGGAGGTCCCGCTCGCCTCGACGATCTCCCAGTCGTCGGGCACCTCGAGCGTGACCTCTCCGTCGACCAGGCCGAACAGGTAGGGGTTCGTCCAGTTAC
>CAYSJP010000221.1:0-4145 GCA_964431395.1 uncultured Halobacteriales archaeon | reverse complement strand
TGCGCGACAGTATCGACTACGGCACGCGGATGAACCGACGCTTGCACCACCTCCCATTCCGCGCCCTTCAGTTCTATACGTCGTACAAGGCGTCGTTCGAAGGCATCCCGACTGGATGGATTGACCCGTACAAGACGAGTCAGCGGTGTCCGATGTGCGGGCACGCTGAACGAGCGAATCGCAACAAGCGGTTCAAGTGCAAGGACTGTGGGCATCAAGACCACAGCGACCGTGGTGCAAGCGTCAACATCGCCGTGAAAGGCATCGAGAAGCATCAAGATTGGAATGTGCCTGCTCTCAACAGCCTTCCCCAAGTGCGGAAGGTGCGACGGCAGGCATCGGGGGCCGTGGACGCCCCGACCGTGACCCAGCCGACCGCCCGAGGCTATCAGGCCGATGGTCGTGTGGGAGTATCCGACTAATCCACGGGAAGCCTCGGGGCTTGACCCCGGGGCGGTTCACGCGGGGGCAGATAACGCGGGACACAACGTCTCCGGCGGTGAAAATCCGCCCCAAGAACGGTCCCGGGTCATCCAGTATGACAGCCTACCCGAACATCCCGGTGGACATGTAGCGCTCCCCCGAGTCCCAGAAAACGGTGACGACCAGCGGAGCACCCTCCGGCGCGGGCGCTTCCTCGAAGATGCGTTCCCCGACGGACTCGGAGACGCGCGTCTCCCGGTCGGGTGCATCGGGGAGATCCACATCCCCCCCAGCGTCAGTAGTTCCCGCTTCCTCGGCGAGCCGGCGGGCCACGCGTTTCGCGGCCAGGTTCGACGCCCCGCTCGACTGCCCCACGAGGATCCCCTCCTCGCGGGCGAGACGGCGACACTCCGCCTCCGCCTCCTCCAGGGGGACGGTCTCGACCGAATCGAGAACGTCGGTGTCGAGGTTCTCGCTCACGAACCCCGGCCCCATGCCCTGGTAGTCGTCGGAGCCGGCCTCGCCGGTCGAGAGCACGGCGTTCTCCACGGGTTCGACGGCGACGACCTCCATCTCGGGGTGCTCCTCGCGGAGCCGGCGACCGATCCCGGTGATCGTCCCGCCGGTGCCGACTCCGGCGACGAGGGCGTCGATCCCGCGGTCGCCGACCTGCCGGAGTATCTCCTCGGCGGTCGTGTGGTAGTGTGCGCCGGGGTTCGCGGGGTTCTCGAACTGCCGGACCTGGACCATCCCCTCCTCGGCCTCGAGTTCGTCGGCGCGCTCCCGCGCCGCCGAGATGGCCGACCCCGCAACGAACTCGATGTCCGCGCCGTAGGCCTCCATGATCCGGCGGCGCTCGACCGACTTCCCCTCGGGCATCACGAGCGTGAGGTCGTACCCCTTCACTGCGGCGACCACTGCGAGACCGATCCCGGTGTTGCCGCTAGTGGGCTCGACGATGTGCCCGCCCGGTTCGAGGGCGCCCTCCCGCTCGGCGCGCTCGACCATGAACACGGCGGGGCGGTCCTTGGCGGACCCCCCGGGGTTCTTCGACTCGACCTTCGCGGCGACGATGGATCCGGGCGGGGAGGAGACCTGCACCAGCGGCGAGCCGACCGTCTCCAGCACGCTCCGTTTCATGGCCCTCCCTACCGCGTCGATCCCTAAACCGGTAGCGAAACCGGGAATTCCCGGCGACGCCGCGGGGTAGCGAAACCGGGGATCGCGCTCGACACCGCGGGAAGCGTTAAGCCCCTCGACGGCCAGGATCGGGTATGAAGCTCGAAACGATGGAGCCGGACCCGGTGTGGGATCCGGCGGCTCACCAGGAGACCGTCGAAACGCTCGCCGCATGGGCCGAGGAGGCCGTGTTCAGGGTGTGGGGCGGCGACTGGTGTGGGGACTGCCGGGGGCAGCTCCCGCAGTTCGGCGCGGCCCTCGAGGCGGCAGGCGTCCCGGAGGATCGGATCGAACACTACCCGGTAGAGAAGGAAGCGGACGGCTCGAAGACGGGCCCCGGCGTCGAGGGGTATGGCATCGAACTGATCCCGACCGTTGTCGTCGAGGCCGACGGCGAGGAGCTCGCGCGGTTCGTCGAGGAGGAGCCGGTCCCCATCGCGGAGTACCTCGCCGAGCAGTTGCGCGAGCGCGAAGCACCGGCCTGATCGGAATCACGCTAAACGGCGGTCGCTATTCCCCTTCGAACCACGCCAGTGCCTCCGTGATGTCGTTCGTCGGCGGCGAGCAGGTGAACGACTCGCAGGCGTAGACGGTCGGTTTGCCCCCTCGCTGATCGCGGTCGGCCCAGATCGGCGGCGCCTCCGCCAGGTCCAGGCGATCGAGCCACTCCTCGAGGTCCGGCGGGCGCGGGGCGAGCAGCCGGTTCGGCAGGTACGCCTCGCCGATGCGTTCGCGCCAGGCCCCGGGGAGGTCGTCGGCGACGACGGTGAGTTCGCGGGAGCCGTTCGCGTAGCGGTCGGCCGCGAGCGCGAGCGTGGTGTGCTGGAGCGGGCTCGACTCGATGCGGGAGCGGTAGGTGGTCAGCGCCGACTCCGCGATCCCCGCGAACCGGTCGTGGGGGACGAACCCATCGAGCGTCATGAGGACGTCGATCGCGACCCCCGCGCTGGAGGGCGTCGACTGGTCGGTGAGTTCCTGTGGGCGGGCGATCAAGTCCTCGCCGCTCGCCGGCGTGAAGTACAGCGCCTCCTCCCCTTCGTCCCAGAACTCCGCCTCGATCCCGCGGGCCAGGTCCAGACCGATGGACAGCGCCGCCACGTCACCGGTCGCCTGGTAGCAGTCCAGCGCCCCCCGTGCGAGAAAGGCGTAGTCCTCGAGGTACCCGTCGACTCCTCTGACTCCGTCCTCGTATCTGCGTTCGAGCGTAGTTCCGTCCCGGAGGTGCTCGTCGACGAAGGCCAGCGCCTCGGTCGCTCGTTTTGCGTACTCCGAGTCGAGGACGATCCCGGCCTCCGCGAACGCCGAGATGGCCAGCCCGTTCCACCCTGCCAGCACCTTCTCGTCGCGGGCCGGACGCGGGCGCTCCTCGCGTGCGTCGAACAGCGTCTCGCGGGCGGCGTCCAGTTTCGCCTCGGCCTCCTCGACGGTGAGGTCGTACTCCTCGGCCAGTGACTCCACGCCCCGCCGGATCCCGAGGACGCTCGACCCCTCGAGGTCCCCCCGCTCCGTGACGCCGAACCGGTCACGGAACAGGTCAGCGGCGTCGTCGTCGTCGACCGCGTCGTGCACCTCGCCGGGCGTCCAGGTGTAGAACGCCCCCTCCTCGCGTTCGCCGCTCGCGTTCTCGCTCTGTGCGTCGAGGGTGCTGTAGAAGCCGCCATCCGGATGTGACAGTTCGCGTTCGACGAAGGAGAGGGTCTCCTCGACCGTCTCGGCGTAGGTCTCGATCCCCGTGGCCTGGTAGGCCGCCAGATACACCCGCGGGAGTTCCGCGTTGTCGTACAGCATCTTCTCGAAGTGCGGGACGCTCCAGTCGCGGTCGGTCGCGTAGCGGTGGAAGCCGCCCCCGACGTGGTCGTACATCCCGCGTGTGGCCATCGCGTTCAGCGTCTCGTAGGCGACCTCGCGGTACGTCTCCCGGCCGGTACGGTCGTACAGCCGGAGCATGGCGTCGACCCGCGCGGGGTGGGGGAACTTCGCGCCCGTCGTCCCGAACCCGCCGTGTTCGCGGTCGGCCGCCCGGAGCGCGCTCGTGCCGACCGACTCGAGCAGGCCGGCTCCGGGTGGTTCGCTGCCCTCGGGTGCGTCGACGCTGCCGACGTTCCCCTCGATGGCGTCCATCCACTCCTCGGCGCGTGACTCCATCTCCCCGCGGTCGTTCTCCCAGGTCTCCGCGAGCCCGGTGAGGAGTTCACGAAAGCCCGGTCGACCCCTGGACTCCTCGGGGGGGAAATACGTCCCGACGTAGAAGGGCCGGCCCTCCGGCGTGAGCCAGGCCGACAGGGGCCACCCCCCGCCCTGGGTGACGAGCTGGCAGATCGTCTGGTACACCCGGTCGAGGTCCGGCCGTTCCTCCCGGTCGACCTTGATCGGGACGTAGTTCTCGTTGAGAACGGCGGCGATCCCCTCGTCCTGGAAGCTCTCTTCCTCCATCACGTGACACCAGTGACACGCCGAGTAGCCCACCGAGAGAAAGATCGGGACGTCCCGCTCGCGGGCGGCGTCGAGGGCGTCGTCGTCCCAGGGTTGCCAGTTGACGGGGT
>CAYSJP010000220.1:0-4146 GCA_964431395.1 uncultured Halobacteriales archaeon | reverse complement strand
CGTCGTCGGTGAAGTTCAGCATGATCATCGCGACGTGGGCGGCTCCCTCGCCGGTGCCCATCACGAACACCGGCTCGTCGACGAACATGTACGCGTCACAGTGCAGACACCAGTGCAGGCCCTTCCCGGTGCGGGGGAGCGGCGGGTCCGGGCGGCCATCCGAGAACCCCGTCGCGAGAACGACTCGCCTGGCGAGGAGGTCACCGTCGGTCGTATCGAGGCGAAAACCCGCCGCGGGGTCGTCGGCCTCGACCGGCGCGACGTCCTCGACGAACCCGCGGCGGACCTCGCCGCCGTACTCGGCGACCTGTTCGCGGGCCGTCCGGAGAAACTCGTTGCCCGTCACGTCCTCGGTGACGCCGATCACGTTGTGGGTGTCGGTCATCATCGCGGCGCGGCCACCCCCACGATCGAGTACGAGGGTGTCCAGCCCCAGCCGTGTGGTGTACAGGGCCGCCGTGAGACCGGCCGGTCCCCCGCCGACCACTGCGACATCGACGTCGAATTCGTCGTCGGTATGCATCGATAATACGTACGCACTGGAGGTACAAAAACGGCGGAGTAACCGTCCGGTCACGTGGGGTTGTATCCACCCGGGAACTGATGACGTGGAGCACGGTGAGCGTATCCTCGGCGTGCTCCCTGGTTCTCTCGCTGAGCCAGGATACGACACCGACGGAGTCAGGAGGGGGGCGAACACACGTCGACGCGTGATCGCAGCTCTCTCTGACACCCATCGCGAGGACGGCCACGGCCTGACGGGGCGCGCCCGCGAGGCGGTCCGGAAAGCCGACACCGTCGTCCACGCGGGGGATTTCACCACGCCGGCCGTCTTCGAGGCGTTCCGGGAAGCCACGGACCGAATCGAGGCAGTCCATGGCAACCGCGACGTCGCCGCACTCCGCGACCGACTGCCCGCACGGCGGACCGTCGAGCACGAGGGCGTCAGGATCGCCCTCGTGCACGGACACGAGCACGGCGAGACGGCGCTATCCCTGCTCGGGCGGGCGGAGGACGCCGACCTCGTGGTCTCCGGCCACAGCCACCGGCCGGGTATCGTCGAGGCGGAGGGGGTGGTGCTCCTCAACCCGGGAAGCCACGCCGACCCCCGGGGGTATCCCGCGGCGCACGCCGAACTCGTGGCGGACGGGGACGGCACCGTGGCTCGGCTCCTCGGAAGGGATGGGGGGGAGATCGACGCCGTTCGGATGTGACACCGTCCGATCGGATCTGCAGGGGTCAAAAACGGAGGGCTGCGCCCCGGAGGGGCGCCAGGTGGGAGAGCGGTGGGGGACGCTCGGGCAACACGGACGCGTCGGAGTGGTGGGGATGGGGGAAGCGGCCTGTGTGGCCGCATTCACACGTACGGGCGAGTGATACAAAGGGGTGGCGTAGACTCAAACACGCGCTTTAGTTTCGAACGCGGATCACGAGAACGCCGACGATCAGGACGGCCAGCCCGCCCATGAAAAAGAGCGTCCCGGGCGCGGTCGGATCGATCGGAACGAGGTCGCCGCCGGCCGCGGCCGTCCGCGTCGCGGCGTCCACACCGTCCGCTTCGATGCCGGCCGTGCCCGCCTCGCCGCCGGGTTCGGCGGTCGGGGGTTCGGTCCCGAGGAACCCGTACCCGGAGGCGGCGTTGATCGCGGCACCGACGACACCCAGGACGCCGACGCCCGCGAGGAGGCTCGCGAGCGCGGCGCGGATGCCGCCCGTCTCGTCGTCGCCGGCGACCACCACGAGGGGGCTGTCGGCCGGCGCGTACACCTCCATCTCGCGGCCCTTCTCGGAGTAGACGGTGTCGGCAACCTCGATCGCCCCCGAGTCCTGGAGGTTGTTCAGGTGGTACTGTGCGTTCTGGAGTGACGTATCCACCCGGTCGGCCAGTTCGGAGGGAGTCGCCGGCTCGTCGTGAAGCGAGGAGAGGAGTTCGCGTGCCGTCTCGGAGGACATCGCGGCCAGCAGGTCGTCGGCGTCGTCGCTGTCGAGCCCGATGACGCGGGGATCGGACTCGGCGTCCGACGACCCCCCCGAGCGCGAGGGGAGGAGGCGAGCCATACTGGCGTGTTCGACGTTCCGACCTAAGAGTTTTCCTCTATGGGTCAGGATCGGCGGGTCGAACGCCGTCGAACCGGAGTCGTTCGCCCCCACCGGGGGTGTTCGCCACCACCGAGGGCGTTCGCCACCATGGACTTATACTGACTACTGTAGCCTTACCGCTCCGACCGCCCGCAGTCGGGCGGTCGATACGGTAATTGCCTACACGAGTCATTATTACGCCGGCGGTGGTAGTATGGAGGGACGTGCAACGGACGGGCTTCGAGACGTCCCGGCGGGCGTTCGTCACGCGGCTCGGGGCTGTGGCGGTAGCCGGAGCACTGGCCGGTTGCTCCGGCGACGACGTGGAGCCGACGGGATCGGCGACGGCTACGTCGACCGAGCGTTCGACCGACACGCGAAGCGGACCGGACACGGGGACGCCGACCGCGACCGGCGAATCGACCCCCACGGCCACGGCGGAACCGACGGCTACCCCGACCGGTGAGCCGACGCCGACCGCCACGCCGTCCCTGGAGGAGTACCTGGCGGGGGCGTACGGCTACGACGGATCGATCGCCGACTGGACCGGGGACGACGAGGTTTCGGTCACGGTCGGCGCCGGCGACCAGGGGTTCCGGTTCGCCCCCGTCGGAATCAGGATCGGCGTCGGGACGACGGTCACCTGGGAGTGGGAGGCCGGCGCGCGCCACAACGTCGTCGCCGCGGACGGCTCCTTCGACAGCGGCGAACCGGTCGTCAGCGACGAGAAGACGTTCGCACACACCTTCGCGGAGGCGGGGACCCGGCGGTACCACTGCGAGCCCCACGTCGACGTCGGCATGAAGGGAGTCGTCGTGGTCGAGGCCTGACCGGCGGGGTCGGTTTCGAAAGGACTAATTGTCCATCTCGGCAAGCGACGGGTGATGTCTATGGACGATTCACGACGGCGGTTCGTCAAACGCCTCGGTGTCGCGGCGCTCGTTGGCTCGATCGCCGGCTGTGGCGGCGACGGTGACGACGCGACGGCGACGACGGAGGAACCGGAGCCGACCTCGCCGGCTCCGGGCGGGGCGACCGAGACGCCCACCGAAACCGCCACCGCGACGCCGACCGAGACGCCCACCGACACGCCGACGACGCCGACCGAGACGCCGACACCGACGCCGACGCCCCCCCAGAGCCCTCAGGCCCGGGCGGACGCCTACCTCGACTTCGTCCCGAACTACGACGGGGAGATCATGGACATGACCGGCCAGGACTCGGTCACCGTCGGCGTGGGCGAGGGCGGGAACCTCTTCGAGCCGCCGGCCATCCGGATCAGCACCGGCACGACGGTTACCTGGGAGTGGATCGGCGGCTTCCACAACGTCGTCGCCGAAACGGAGTTTTACGACACCGTGAGCGAGGACGAGGCCTTCCGCAGCGGCGATGCCGTCTCCGAGGTCGGCAACACGTTCGAGTTCACGTTCGATGAGGAAAGCGAGTGGCCCTACTACTGTGAACCCCACAAGGGCCAAGGCATGAAGGGCTACGTCATCGTCGAGAGCTAACAGGGATCAGTCGTAGACGGTCGCCGGATCAGTCGGCGTGTCCCCGTTCGTGGGGGTTCGTCTCCGCGCCGTAGTTCTCGGCGTGGTCGGTGTAATCGATGAACCGCGGGGCGTCGGGGTCGAACTTCCGGTCGAGGGCCTCGAAGGCCTTCTTCTTGTCCCAGCTCTGGAGCCCGCCGACCGCGCCCCGATCCTCCAGGTCGTGGTAGTCGAGGTCGGGTTCGGTCAGCTCCCACGCTCTCAGACCCGTCTCGGTGCGGACGATCACCGAGGAGTACGAGTCCGACGAGCCCACGGAGCCGACCGTGAGGTCCGCACAGTAGCCCGTGAAGTCCGCACACTCGTCACAGCCCTTCAGCGCGGCGACGTGGAAGTTCTCGATGTCCTCCTCGAGGATCAGCTCGTAGTCGTGATCGAACACCTTCATCTTCCCGTCGATGACGTCGAGTTTGCCGATGTCCTCCGGCGGGATGTCGCGCTTTTCCTCGAGTTGCTCACCGAGCAGCTTCTCGTAGTTGAAGTTCTTCGTACACATCAACGCGATGGTGTAGTCGAT